>JAGYLT010000011.1 GCA_018400545.1 Bacteroidales bacterium | reverse complement strand
GTGACACTGATTTCTGAGGATGCGGGCAAAGCTCATGTCATCCTCAATTACCAGGATAACCCGGTCGTCGGGTTTAATATTCCGGCGGTCGTCATCGATGGGTTTAAGATGTGGCAGCTCTGAAATGGGCTGTTTTTTACCTGATGTAGATTTGTGAACTGGTTTTGAAGGTTTTGCTGCAGATGTATCAGGAATGTCGGTTTTAGGTTGGCCGTCATCAAAGTGATAGGGCAGGTACACCGTAAAGGTTGAGCCTTTTCCTGCTGTGCTTTCTAAGTGAATTTCGCCATGGAACAGCTTCGCAATTTCCTTGCAAATCGAAAGACCAAGTCCCGTGCCGCCATAGTTGCGGGATGTGCTGCCATCAGCCTGCTGGAAAGCCTCAAAAATCAGTTGCTGTTTCTCTTCAGGGATGCCTATTCCGGTATCGGTCACCGAAAGGGCAAAATAGTTCTCCGCAATAACTTTTGGGTTTTGATAAGCTATGCCGACAGGGGCAGGCTCAAATTTCACTGTAATTTGTCCCTCGCTGGTAAATTTGATGGCATTGGAAACCAGGTTTTTGATTACCTGCTCCAAACGCACAATGTCGGTCTGGATGGCTGCCGGCATGTTCTGATCTACTTCAATCTGGAGGTCTAAGCCTCTTTCGCTGATCATGTGTCCAAAATTGCGCTGTATATTCTTTGATATCATCTCAAAACTCACCTGCTCGATATTGAGGCTCATTTTGCCGGATTCGATTTTGGAAAGGTCCAAAATCTCGTTGATGAGGGTAAGCAGGTCGTTACCGCTTTTGCGGATAATCTCAATGGATTCGAGCTGGTCTTCGTTGAGGTTGCCTTTTTTGTTTTGCAGCAGGTTTTTGGATAGTATCAGCAAACTATTGAGCGGTGTACGTAATTCGTGCGACATGTTGGCCAGGAATTCCGACTTGTATTTGCCGGTCAGTTCAAGCTGGTCTGCTTTTTCTTCCAGGTCGTTTTTCATGCGCGTTAAAACGCTGTTCTTTTCAGCCACCTCTTTCTTTTGCAATTCCAGTGAATGGGTTTTTTCTTCCAGCTCTTCGTTGGTTACCCGCAGTTCTTCCTGCTGGGTTTGCAGCTCTTTTTCATTTTCTTTTAAGGCTTTGGTTTGTTCCTCGAGTTCCTCGTTGGCCACTTTCAGTTCTTCCTGTTGGGTCTGGAGTTCCTCGGCCTGCTGTTGGGTTTCGTCTAACAATTCTTTGAGTTTTACCCTTGACCGGGATGAGTTGATGCTGATGGCGATGGTCTCCGAAACGGAATTGATAAATTCCATACGTCTGGCGTCCAGCTCCTTTTTTGAGGCCAACTCAACCACACCAAGCAGTTGCTGATCGTAAATCAATGGCTGCACTACAACGTTCCTGGGAGGCATGTCGCCGGTGGCGGATCTGATCCTGGTATAATCCTCCGGCAATTCGGTGAGCGAAATGGTTTGCCGGCTAAAAGCAGCCTGCCCTACGATGCCCTCGCCAACTTTAAACTGATCGTTCAGTTGTTTTCGGTGCGAAAAGGCGTAACTCCCATGCAGTTTCAATACATCTTCTTTCTCTTCCTTGAGGTAAACCGCACCCATCTGCACATCAAGGTATTCGGCCATGAAGGTGATGATGCGGGTTGTTAATTCCATCAGGTCAACTTCGCCGCGAATATTTTCGTTCAATTGGTTCTGTCCGGATTTTAACCAGTTTTGTGCTTCATTTTCAGCAGAAGTTTTCTGCAAAGCCTTTGTCATTTTATTCAATGAAGCGGTGAGCCTGTCCTTGTCCGATTTCATTTCCAGCGAAACCGAATAATCGCCATCTGCCACCTGTTGCATTTTATCCACCACTTCCCGCAGGCTCAATTGCATTTCAGAAAACGACTGTGCCAGGCTACCCAGTTCATCTTTGGTTTTCACATCAATGTGCTCATCAATATTTCCTAAAACTATGGCCTTAAACTGTTCCACCAGATTCATCACACTTCCTGAAATCATGCTGGAAATATATCCGGCAAGTAAAATGGTAATAAGCCCAAGTACAAAGGTGATGATGACAATTCCCCAAATAAGCAGCGTGTTGGCATAAATGGTGATAGCATTGATGGAATCTGCAAATTCACGGTAGAAATTGTGCAGGTCGTTTACGGCAATATTAAGTTCCTGTAATTTTCCGGGCCGGGAATTTTCGATGTAATCCTGAATGATTTCTTTGATATTCTCTCCTTTTTCAGCGCCGAGGGCAGCCACCTCCACGCTCCGCTTCAATTCCGGATTATCAAGAAATAACAGCAAATTGATCCTCCGTACCATAAGCCGGGCATTGCTGTAGTCGTTATCGATGGCATCACCGATGGCTTCCAGGAGTATTTCGGCAAATTCATCATTGCTTTTGGTTCGGGCCAGTTTTTCCGAATTACCAAAAGTTGCCGCCATGTGGTTAGCCTTATCAATATTATTGTAGCAATCAATAAGTAAGGTGGAATCACCGGTTTGCATGTACTGGTAAAAGTAATCTATCCCTATCTGGAAGTTCAGGGTGTGGATACGCTCAGCGTTGATAATCATGGTGAGCACCTTGCCGGTTTTGTAAAAGTAGTTTGCTGCAAAGCCCATCAATACAATGCTTAGCAGCGCAATTGCTGTTATCACATTGAGCTTTCGGCGAATTTTAAGATTCGATAGCCACTTTTTGATCATGATCATGATTTTTGGTTAAGTGGCTAAAATATGAAATTTCGCAGAGAAGTTGTAAAACGATTTCCTTTTTTTGGATATCAGATAAATTCCATCTTCACTTCCTTCAGGAATTTATCTTCCAGCAATTCGGCTATTCGCTTAACCACAGTGCGGCGAATTTCCAACTCGAGTGGCAGGTTGGGGTCCTGGTGGGCTATGTTGATCCGTGTCCCGACAATAAAATCGATTTCATCACTTTCCAGGATCATTTTTACAATTCTGTCGGAAGGTTACATTACTTAGTTCGGTATTTTAGGTTCCAGGATTTCAGGATATTTGAAACTTTGGTGAGTGTGAGATGCCCTCATTGATCAGGTCAACACCATCCATGTACAAAGAAAGTCGGTGGCAGAGTCAGGATCATCAAAATCAAGGTATCCTCGATTTCTTTCTCCCATTCATGGGCAATGATATCGCCTGTGTGGTAGCTCCGAGGAAGGACTTTTTTTCCGTCGAGGAATTTTTACCTTATCATATAAATTTTATCCTATCTTTTTTTTTTTTTTTTTTTTTTTCGTAAGGCGAGTAGGGTGCATATCAACAACTTTCGTGGATCCCTGAGAAATACACCTACGGCACGAAACCATTGTCATCCTTCGATTGAAACTGGTCGTTCTGAACGGCTTTTTCACAATGCGCCCTCCCAGGTCGGCTGCGAAGAGCTCCGGATGCCTGCTCACTTCATCCAGTGTAAATGCAATCATATCTTCGCGGTACAGCCAAACGAAATTTATCGGAACCCAAACCTGATTGTGTGATGCCATCGGAACAAAAAACAATCCTGTCGCCCTTGGCGAGATAAATGAACAACTGTATGCGAGTCTTGCCTGGTTTTTTTCAGAATTCAGGATCAAACATTGCCACCCCAGTTCTATCACTTTGTTATCGCGGATGATAAAAGTCTGCGGATTGTCGTATTCAGGATGTTCACTTTCCCGCCAATCTCAATGTCAACAATGGTAAATGTGGCATAGCTGATCTTGCGCTCGCTGCATACCGGCGGTGTTCATGATGATGTCGGCAATCTTGGTAGGAATACCTGATGCTCCTCGGTAAAGTTGAGCGCCATGGTGAGAGTGAGTGTTGCCAGTATGTTGGCTTTCACCCCATGGTATGCCATCAAGCTTGTAGCCAGTGCGGTTTCTTTCTTTCTGCTGCGGCTTAAAGAACATCGCCACCAAATGCGTTCGCCTTCGTGGTTACGCTGCTGACAGTTGACTTCTATGTGAAATTCGCGTGACAATTTTGGTTAACAAGTTATTGAGTTATTCGTTATTCCACAAATTCCTGAGGCATTAATTTCTTTGACTAACCTGGGCCTACTTGTTTTGTAAATTTGCTGTTTATTCAAAGTTAAATCTTCACCTGTTTTTACGTTCATCGAAGCATCCGCTTCGATGCTTTGTTTTCTTAGCATTCGCTAAAACTATATACTTTAAAAAAAACAAAACACACGAAAAGCATCAAATGCTGCGACAATATGTAATCGAAGCGGATGCTTCGATGAACTTCCTTTAATTTTGTTTTCATTAGTAATCATCATTTTTAAACTCTATAAATCAACAACTTAAAAAAGTCGTTAGTCAGAATTCCTTGTCCTCCGAAGCTTTAGGACGCACGGCTGAGACGCACGTCCGTGCGTCTTTACTTGGATCTTATCGATTTCGTATTCATATTTTATTTCTTCTTCTTCCGGTGCAACTGGATGATCGAGTTGAGCATGGCTTCTGTTTTGGAGGCGCCTTCACCCAGCAGGAAGCCTATCTGTTGGACCATCTCAAGATTTTGGTCGATAACTTCAGTAACACGCTGGATGATCTGCTCGTTGCGCACTTCCGGCGAAAACATGTCGCGGACGATCCCGCCAACCACTTTTTTGTCCTTGATGGAGAACACACTCAAATTCAAAAAAGCATCTTCAATTTTCACATCCCGGCTCAGGATATTTTCACCGGTAGCCAGCACATTCTGAAAAACCTTGTAAAACTGCACCGGCACCAGTGTTTTCAGATCGGCGCCTCGCAGGCCGGGAATAATCTCATCAATCTCCCGGGCTTCTTCGCCCAGCAAATCAATGAAACTGCGGTTTGATGAGGTGATTTTTAATTTCTCATCCACAACCACCACGCCTGATGGTATTTGGTTCATGATGGCTCTGGAAGTTTCCAGTTTTTCATTCACCAGTTCAAAGTCAGCAATATGCTCTGACAGATCTTTTTTCAGGCTTTCAATTTGGGCATCCTGTTTTATATTGGAATCCCGCAGTGTGGAGATGTACTTGTTTTTATTCCGGAGATTGAAATCCAGGCACATGTCGGTACGTGTAAATCCCTGTGCCACAGCTTCGGCAAAACTTATGCAGGAATCGAAACCACAGTTGGAGCACATGTTTGTCCGTTCTCCGGTTTTACCGAGCAGGGTTAAAATTTCGTTCACTCTGGCCTCTGAAGGTGCCTTTGCCCGCCGATCATCCTTTGTAAAAGTTCTGCTCAAATCCAAATCAGCAAATTTCTGCATTTCAGCTTCCCATTTTTTCTGATCAAGTTTTGCCAGTCTTTTATGCGCATAATTAATTACAAGCGCGTTTCGTTTTTGCTGATCGCCCTTTGTTGTCATGCCCGGCCCCATCACGCAGCCTTTGTTATAAAATATATTGAAATGTTTTTGTATTGATGTGATATCAGTTTCAAAAGAGCGGATACCCTGCAGCGATTCTACTTTTCCCTCGAGGGTAACCACATTTCCATCCAGGGAATCCTGTGCTATTTCCCCTGCTTCGAGGATGCCTTTGCTGATGGGATAAAGAGCCCCTTTGCGGCCAAAGGGCGGATCGAATTCTGAAAATTCGAGCTGCCCCTCGTGGATGTTTTGCTCCTCAAACAATTCGCGCAGTTCCTTAAATGTCAATACCGAATCGACCAAAGTTTCCTCATCAAAATCACGGGCATGCAATTTTGCTGAAATGCATGGCCCAATAAAAACTGTTTGCAGGTTCTGGCCGTGAATTTCGCGGGCAACCTTTGCCATGGCATCCATGGGCGAAATAATCGGAGCCAGGTTATCAGTTAAATCGGGATGGAATTTTTGTACATGCTCAACGATGGCCGGACAATTGGCAGTGATGTAATATTTGCCCTGGCTTTTGCTGAAAAGCTCCTTATATTTTCTGGCTACAAGATCGACACCAAACGAAACATCCATAACAAATTCGAACCCCAGTTGCCTGATCATCTCCACAAACTTGCGATAATCGGCAATATCCGGAAATTCACCTGAAATACTTGGGTCAACCAGCGCAGCAGTCTTTTCCCCGGATTTAAGCAGGGTTTGCACTTTGGGAGCAGAATTGTGATAAGTAAAACCGGATTCGGGGCAGGCCTTAATGCAGGTACCACAACCAATGCACCGGTTATGATCGATCCCGGGATGTTCCTGTCCCACCTTAACAATGATGGCATGAACAGGACAAACCCTTGCGCAATGCAGGCAGTTGTTACATTTATCAGGATTTATCTGGATTAATCCCATGATGCGTTTAATAGTTCTTTTTCGAGAATTTCCCGGATGTTATCCCTGGTGATGTGGTCGTATCGCTGGTCATCTATTTGAATTGCCGGTCCGTTTTCGCAATTGCTGAAACAGTGTTTTCCTTTAAACTCAACCCGATGCCCAATTTTATGCTCATCGAGGAATTGCTTGATTTCCTGTACCAACAACTTGTTTCCCCTGGCAAAACAGGAGCTGCCTAAACAGATCAGCAATGTTTTCTTTCTGAGCATATCTATTTTGAAATAGTAACGAATAGCAAAGATCATAAAAAAAATAACTCTTTCAATTTTTGTTATTAAATTAACAATGTGAATTAATTAACAAAAAAGTATTAATTTTGTGATCCTAAATCGTAACTATTTAATTACTAACAGGATGAGTAAGATCGAGGTGATTTTGAAGAGATTCTCTAACAACGACCGCGAAAATCTGCTTCCTATTCTACAGGATGTTCAGCGCGAGGAGGGTTACATCCCCGAAGAAGCCGTAGTGAAGGTGGGTGCATATCTCAAAATCCCGACAAGCAAAGTGTACGCCGTATCCACATTTTACAATCAGTTTCGGTTTTCTCCGGGAGCAAAATACAAAATCGAAGTCTGTAATGGGACGGGTTGTCATATGGAGGGCGCTTCACCGCTGCTCGAGGGCCTTGAAAAGATTCTTGGAATTCGAGATGGAGAAACCACCGGTAACAGGATGTTCAGCCTGACAACCACTCCGTGTATGGGAGCATGTGGCAAAGCCCCGATCATCCGGATCAATGATGCGTTTTACACACGTGCTACCAGTGAAAAACTGATTCGGATCATTGCAACGATAAAAGAAAAAGAAGGTTTGTAATGGCGGACAAAAAAAACATACCGTTTCTGCTTGAACATATGACCATGAACTTTACCCGCGAATACAGCCGTGAAGTTCAGCAAATGCGAAATACCCTTTTGCGAAAAAACCTCAGTAAGCCTGTAATCTTTATCGGAACAGGAACCTGCGGGATCGCTGCCGGGTCTGACCGCACATTAAAAGCAGTTTACGAATATCTTGAAAAAACCGGCAGGGACGCAGAAGTCATCGAAGTGGGATGCATCGGACTGTGCAGCGCAGAACCACTATTGGACGTTCAACTACCCGGCAAAGCCCGGGTGAGCTTCCAGAAAGTAACTGAAGACATCGTCACAGAAGTGCTGGACGAATGCTTTCACAATCACATATCCGGAGATCATATTCTGGGCCAGTTTAAAAGCGAGGATCATGAATACTGGGAAAAAATTTCCCTGATCAACGACCTGCCGTTTTTTGCAAACCAGGTAAGGCTGCTGCTTTACGATTGCGGTGAAATTGCCCCGGAGCGCCTTGATGAATACCTGGCCCGTGAAGGATATGGCGCATTTATTAAAACCATCCTCAACTACCCGCCCGACGAAGTTTGCGATATGATCGAAAACAGCGGCTTGCGGGGACGCGGAGGCGGAGGTTATCTTACCGGCAAAAAATGGAAACAGATACGGACCACCGGCAGCGAGCAAAAATATTTGGTTTGCAATGCCGATGAAAGTGATCCGGGTGCCTACATGGACCGCTCGCTGGTTGAAGGAAATCCGCACCGCCTCATCGAAGGCATCGCCATTGCCGCATATGCCACCGGTGCATCAAAAGCATACATTTACATCCGTTCAGAATATTCCATTGCCGTTAAACGGTTGAAAACCGCCCTGGAACTGGCAAAGGCAGCCGGATTGCTGGGCAACAATATTTTCAACAGCGGTTTCAATCTGCAGGTTATCCTCAGGGAAGGCCCCGGTGCATTTGTTTGCGGCGAAGAAACTGCCCTGCTGAAAAGCCTCGAAGGCCGGCGCGGAATGCCCAGAAACAAGCCCCCCTATCCCACCGTGAAAGGCTTATTCGGGAAACCCACCGTGATAAACAACGTGGAAACCCTCGCCAATGTGCCACTCATCATGATGCATGGTCCGAACTGGTTTAAAAAATTTGGAACAGAAACCAGCACGGGCACAAAGCTTTTCGCGCTTGCCGGAGATACCGTGCACAGCGGAATCATCGAAGTTCCATTCGGAATGCCACTCGAGAAGATCATCTGGGAAATTGGCGGAGGACTAAAAGCAGATAAGAAACTCAAAGCCATTCAAATTGGCGGGCCGTCCGGCAGCCTCATACCGCAGGAAATGACGGATGTTAAAATTGATTATGAGGAGTTCCGCAATCAAAACCTGATCATGGGTTCCGGCGGGTTTGTGGTAATGGACGACACAAAATGCATTGTTGATATTGTAAAATATTTCATCGGTTTCCTGGAAAAGGAATCCTGTGGTAAATGCATCCCCTGCCGAGAAGGCACCAACCGTATGCACAAAATTCTGGAAGCCATCACGCAACGTCCGGCTGATACGGAAGGGCATGAATCACTTATCCGCTTCAGAGGCATTTTGCAATTGGAAAACCTGGCGGAAGTCATCAGGGCAACCTCTCTGTGCGGACTTGGAAAAACTGCGCCCAACCCGGTGCTGACGGCGTTGAAATATTTCAGGGAGGAGTTTGAAGAACATATTTACGAACGCAAATGCAGGGCAAACATTTGCAAAGATTTACGGGCATACATCATCAGTGCGGAAAGATGCACCGGCTGTATGGTTTGCCTGAAAAAATGCCCCGAAGATGCCATCACGGGATCAGCGCGTGAACCACACCTCATCAATCAGGATAAATGCACACGCTGTGGGATTTGCTTTGAAGTTTGTAAGTTTTCAGCAATAGATGTGGTTTAAGATCAAACCCTGTAGCACGGCCCCCGATTTATCGGGGCAGGCTGTGCGTATCTGCTGGGTTCAATCAACACAGAAAAACATCAAGCCAAAACATGGTTTTTAACATAGAAGTAAATAACAAGGTCATAAAAGCAAGGAAAGGCGACACAATCCTGGAAACTTTGCGAAAGCACGGCATTTCGGTGCCAACGCTTTGCAATATGGAAACATTTACGCCAACGGGAGCCTGCCGCATTTGCGTGGTGGAAGTGGAAGGCACCGACGACCTGGTGCCATCCTGCTCACATCCCGTTGAAGAGTGGATGAAAATTCACACCCACTCTCCCCGCGTAATTCTGGCCAGAAAAACAATTGTGGAGCTCCTGCTCTCGAGCCACCCCGATGATTGCCTCTATTGCATCCGAAACCGAAACTGCGAATTGCAAAACCTTGCTGAAGAACTCGGCATACGCGAAAGGAAATTACCGGTGGTCAGGAGAAAACTTAAGAAAGACCCATCCAGTGCAGCCATCGTCCGCGATCCTGAAAAATGCATACTTTGCGGCAGATGCGTGCGGATGTGCAAGGAACGCATCGGTATTTCCACATTCGATTTCATCGGAAAGGCATGCGAACCCTGATGGGTACCAACCCTGAACAACAGGCTGAATGTTTCAAACTGCATCACTCAGACAGTGCGTATCGCGGTTTGCCCAACCGGCGCATTGCACGAAAGCGACAACATCAGCCAGGTGATGGGCGCCGGTAAAAACCCTGATAAATACCCGGCTGCACAGATATCACCTACCGTTTCCGTCGTACTGAAGAATTTAATGTGAAGCTGAAAGGGAAATTGATGGCTTGCTGATCGCCACCCTGCGAAAAATGGGATTTAAAAAAGTTTTCAAAACCGCTTTTGCCGGCGATAAGGATGGTGATGCAAACGGTGGAGGAACTGGTAAGCCGAATTGAAAAAACAGGAAAAACCTGCCCATGTTTCGAGCGATTGCCCCGCCTTTATCAAATTCATGGAAGAGTACCATCCTGAAATGCTGGGCAATATTTCACCCATAAAATCGCTGCAACAAATTATGGGCAGCCTCATCAAACATCATTTCCTCGAGGCAGCAAAAAAGTAAAATACCGAAAATATCCACAGTGTATCGCTCATGCCATGCACAGCCAAAAATTCGAAGGCCCAGCGCGATGAACACACCCACAAGGGCATCCAGGATGTGGACACCCGTCCTCACTACAAGGGAACTTACCCGATGACTGTAAGGTTGGATGGGGCTGACATCCAGCAATCGGCACCGGAAATGCACTGGACAGTCCGTTCGCCATTCGCGTTCGGCCGGAAAATCATCGGGGCAAGCGGCGGTGT
Organism: Bacteroidales bacterium; assembly: GCA_018400545.1. The sequence goes on along the minus strand of JAGYLT010000011.1, from coordinate 10,327 downwards.
AGCTGAAGCAGTTTACAGAACCCTTTACCAGCGGATGACGGGCAAAAACCTCGGTGAACTTTAAGGTTACCGCCCTGCGGAGTAACAAAAGCATTAAAGAACTTAAATCGAAAATTGGCAAAACCAAAATTGGCATTGCAGCCGTAAACGGATGGAAAAATGCGAAAAATCTGATTGCCGAAATCAGGGAGCCGGAAGAAACGATCTTCATTTTATCGAAGTCGCTCGTCCGGGAAGCTGTATGGCGGGCAGCCGATCACCGAAAACAAGGACGCTACTAAAATCACGGATGAAATCGTTGTATGATGTCGATGAAAAGGAGTCTGATAAAAGTCTCATTACAAAAAAAACTCTGCGGTTGGCGAATTGTTTGAAAAATATACAGGAAAAGAAAAGGAATCGTTCTAGGAGAAGCTGAAAACGACTTACAGGGAAGCGTGAGGTGTTGCTTTTAGTGGGTGAGGGAGGATAGAGGTTAGGAAATTAGAATTCATGAATGTGGAATTTAGAGTTTGGAATTACGAATTTAGAGTTTGGAATTACGAATTTAGAGTTTGGAGTTACGAATTTAGAATTACGAATTTTGAAATTCCAGTTACTAATTAGTGGTTGCAAGAAAACTATCAATGTTGAAAATCAGAATTTACCCCATCCCTGAAGGGTGTTCTGATTTTCAACGGTTTGCTCCCTTTAGTAACTTAAAACTCATATTCTGCCAAAAAATGGCAGAATATGAGTTTTAAGTTACTTCTGCAAAATTTCTAAATTATTAAAATACAATGAGAAAGACATAAAATAATTAGTAGATCGTAGAATTTGCAAAAATTTAGAAATTTTGCCTGACAACTTGGATAAGCCAAAACATGATACATGCAAAAAAAAGTAATTCCCTTTTTGGTTTTGGCTTGTCCAAGTTGGGGTAGGGGTAATCAAACCGTTGAAAATTGATATTGTGTGTTTTCTTGCAAGGACTAATTACCAATTACTAATCACCAATTAACAAATAACTTAATAACCCAATAACAATTAACTTAACCCCCATGAGTCATTCAAGACGCAAACAACTGGTACTTACAGTAAAAAAGACCGCTGCAGGGTTTGTTACACCTGTGTGCGCGAATGCCCGGTCAAGGCAATCCGGATCGAAAACGGTATACTTCGAAGTGATCAACGAACGTTGCATCGGCTGTGGCAACTGCACCATTGTTTGTAGTCAGGGCGCCAAGGTTTTCCTGCGCACCGAGGATGATTTAAAAGGACTTTTAAAACAGGGAAGAAAAGTGGTAGCCATTGTTGCGCCTAGCTTTTCCGGCAGAATCTTACCGACATCGAGGATTATCAAAAATTTGTCGGGATGGTGAGAAAGCTGGGTTTTAGTAAGGTTTGCGAAGTACTTTGCGGATATGGTAGCCCGGGAATATAGAAAACTGCACATGATCTTACCCGATTTGGGCAGTACTTTCAGATTGTCCTGTAACGCATCGTTTCATCGAACATTACCACCCCAACCTGGTCCCCTGATCTTACTTTGGGGAAGTGGTTCTACCGCCTTATGCAGTACTAAGACCAGGATTGTGAAAAAGAATACGGTGACAATGCGAAGGTGGTTTCATCAAATGCATTGCCAAAAAGCGGAATCCGATGAGGTGGACGAAGCCATTACTGTGAACTCCGCAATCTTTGTCGAACAACATCACACCCGGAAAATACAGAAGCCTGATTTCTGATCCGCCCCATGCCGGTAAGGGCGCTATTTTCCCGGTAAGCCGCGGGTTATTGCAAACCGCCGATATCTCCGAAGACATCATCAACGAAAATGATCGTAGCCTCCGGACGGGTGAATTTCAGGGAAGCCGTGCGCGAATCTGAAATTGAAACCGAAGACAAGCATCACCTGAATTGCTTTGCTGCCGTGGGTGCATCGTGTACTCTGGTATGTCGAAACGCGAACCAGATACAGCCGCCGGACTATGGTGAGTAAATACGTGCGCAAGCGCCTCCAGGATACCGACCCCAAAGCATGGGAAAAATGTAAAGAAGTTTCCTCAACGGTGGATTTCGCGTGAACCACGATATAAAAAGACCGCCGGTTGCCGGTCCCCAATGAAAAGGAGATCAACGAAGTGTTAAAATCCATCGGCAAATTTGAAGAGAAAGACCATCTCAATTGGTGATCATGCGGCTATGATACCTGCCGCGAGCATGCCATCGCCATCATCCAGGGACTGCCGAGTGACGATGTGGCCTGCCCTACAGCATAGAGAAGTTGCACCAGTCGGTGAATGAACTGAATATTTCAAACCAGAAGCTGGCATCCACACGGCAGGCAGGCATTGAAACAATCATAGCTTTTACCAGCATGGGGCAACTATCTGCCGGCATTGCGCATGAATTGGGGAATAATCCGCTTGGTGATCACCATGTACAGCAACATCCTGAAAGATGAAGCTGGCGAAGACGATCCTGTTCGCGAAGATCTGGAACTGATTGTGGAACAAACCAGATGCAAAAGATTGTAGGGGCTTGTTGAATTTTGCCCGAAAACCAGGTGAACCTCTCCGAAACCAACATGATCAACGATTTCCTGTAAAGCAGAGTATTTCATCGGTAATCAAACCTGAAAATATTCGGATTTCATCAGCGAGATTTCGACCCATGGCTAACATCGACAACGACCAGATGATGCGGCGCGTGTTTACCAATCTCGAGAAAAATGCCGAAGCCATGCCCAATGGTGGAAAACTGACTTTAAAACTATACGACAACAACGACAATATTTTATCGACCTGAAAGATGAAGGCACCGGAATTTCAAAGGAAAACATGGAGCATATTTTTACGCCGTTTTTCACTACCAAGGGCATTGGAAAAGGCACTGGGTCAGCTACCGCTGGTTTACGGAATTGTGAAAATGCACAAGGGCAAGATTGATGTGGAATCAAATGCCAACTGAAGCCACTAACAGGTACGACTTTAAGGTAAGCTTCCTGGAGGGGTCTTGGGGGAGTGAGGGATTGGGAATTAGGGATTGGTAATTAATAATTGGTAATTAGTGTCCGCAAGGAAACTATACATGTTGAAAATCAGAATTTACCCCTGTCCCTAAAGGGTGTTCTGATTTTCAACAGTTTGCACCCTTTAGGGTCAGGGTAAACAAACTGTTGAAAATCGTATTTGTGAGTTTTCTTGCAGGCACTAATTAGTATCTTTCAACTCATTTTCTGCCATTTTTTGGCAGAAAATGAGTTGAAAGATACTTTTGCAAAATTTCTAAATTATTCTAACTCAATGAGGAAAATCAAAAATTGTAGTGACTTTTATTTGATGAAAATATAGGAAATTTCTACTGACAACTTTGGTAAGCCAAAATATGCTACATGCTTTAAATGTAACTCCTTTTTTGGCTTTGGCTTGTCCAAGTTGGGGATTGAGGATTGGTAATTAGTAATTGGGAAGTGGGGATTGGGAAGTGGCTTTTTATCAACCAGTTTACCAATAGCGACTAACATTTAGTGAAACAAAAAGCAAATTTAAAATATGAAAAAGACAATTCTGATTGTTGACGATGACATGGATTACCTGTTTCAATTGAAACTGAAGGTGGAACGTTTTGGTTTTGAGGTAATCACAGCCGACGGACAGCACGAAGGTGAAAAAGTGCTGGAATCCATGAAGCCCGACCTGGCCATCTTCGACCTGATGATGGAAAACGAGGATAGCGGGTTCATCCTGAGCTACAAGCTCAAAAAGAAATACCCGGATGTTCCGGTGATACTGGCCACCGCAGTTACCGCCGAAACCGGCATGAGCTTCGACCTGAACGAGGAAAGCAACAAGGAATGGATCAAGGCGGATTTATTCCTCGACAAGGGCATCCGGGCCGACCAGCTTGAAAAAGAGATTAAGAAACTTCTGAAAATGTAATTGATATGGCCACACTCAAAATTATGGTGGTTGACGATGAGCCCGGAATTCGTTCCGGGGTTACCCGCATTCTCCGAAACTTTAAAGTAGATTATCCTTTTATGGATGAGCTGTATGATTTTCAGGTTTTTGAAGCTGAAACAGGTGAGCTGGGCGTGGAACTTGCAGATAAGGAACAACCCGACATCGTGCTGCTCGACAATAAACTACCGGGCATGCAGGGTGTGGAGGTGCTGGAGTACATCCGCAAAAAAAAGTACGATATGTTCGTGGTGATGATCACCTCCTATGCCTCGCTGGAACTGGCCGTGAAAGCCACCCATGATGGGGCGGTGGATTTCATCCCAAAGCCGTTTACGCCCCAGGAGCTGAAATCTTCCCTCGAAACCATCGTGAAGCAGATTTACCTGAAGCGTATGGCACGCGACATGAAACAGGAGGGCAAACAGATCAGGTTCCAATTTTTATCGGTGCTTTCGCATGAGCTGAAAGCGCCGCTGAATGCCGTGGAAGGCTATCTGAATATCATCAAGGACAGGCAACTGGGTGATAATCTGAGTGATTACAACGAACTTGTGGACCGCTCACTAAAACGCCTGCAGGGCATGCGCAATATGATTTTTGATCTGCTGGACATGACCAAGATTGAATCCGGGAAGCCCAGCCAAAAATCCGAAAACACTGATCTGGTAACAATCACCCGCAACGCCATCGACACCATGATGCCTTTTGCCATTCAGAAAGAAGTGGAGATATCGCTGAACGCCCCGGAAAAGCTGGTGAAATTCCTGGATCCGGAAGAGATGGAGATCATCCTGAATAACCTGATATCCAATGCCATCAAATATAACAAACAGGAAGGCTGCGTTAAAATCGACCTTTCAGAAAATGACGGGAAAACTGTGATCAGGGTTGAAGATTGCGGCATTGGTATCAGCGAAGAAGATCAGGCCAAACTGTTTAAAGATTTCTCGCGGATTAAAAATCCTAAAACCAAAAATATTTCCGGAAGCGGCCTTGGACTATCGATCGTAAAGAAAATTGTTGAACTCAATAAAGGCACCATCAAAGTGGAAAGCGAGCCGGATAAGGGAAGCGTGTTTACAGTGACTTTGCCGGTTTAGGAGAGGGGAGCTGGGAGATGAGAGGTGAGTTGAGGATTTAGAAGTTTTGGAGTGCGCTGGAAGATTGAGAATGGAGAAAGGCGATGAAGTGACTGCAGTGACGGAGTGACGGAGTGACGAAGAGATGGGAAGCTTGCCTCGCCGAAGTCGGGTCGGCAGTCAAAAGTATGCCGTCGGTAGTTCGCAAACGGCCAGATTGCTTTTTTGAAGTTCGCTAAAATCCGCTGACCGAAGCCTGATGCAATTCACCTCATCACAACAATCAAAAGATTACAATTAACAAATAGCTGATAAACAATAACATAACCAAACAACCCAATAACTCAATAACCAATACTCCAGTGAAACCACTACCAGATAAAACCATAGAACGCCTGAGCATGTACCGCCGCAACCTGATTCAGTGGCACAGACAAGGCCGTGAATTTATTTACTCACACGAACTGGCGGCCTCGCTGCACATCACGCCTGTGCAGGTACGGCGCGACATCATGCTGATCGGCTACATGGGCACGCTGCGGAAAGGGTATGACGTGAAAGAACTGGTTGACCTCATCGGCAGTATCATCGACAGCAAGGAAGGGCGCAACGTTGCCGTTGTGGGCATCGGAAATCTCGGAAAAGCAATCATCAGCTACTTCAACGGTAAACGCAGCAAACTGAAAATCGTAGCTGCATTCGATTCGGATCCTGAAAAAACCGGGAAGCTTTTTGCAGGCGTAAAAACCTGGCCCATGTCGAAACTTGAAGAAATTATCAAAAAAGAAAAAATTTCCATGGGCGTAATCGTAGTGCCTGCCGAAAAGGCGGATGCAGTTGCCGAAAGACTTGTAAATGCAGGTGTTTCAGGGATCTTAAATTACACGCCCAGATCACTGAACGTGCCTTCGCATGTGTATCTCGAGGAATATGATATGATCACATCCATCGAAAAAGTGGCTTACCATTCCAAAATAAATCATGCCGTTGCCAATTAGATTTCATTTTTCCGGCTCAAACCAAAACTTTGCAGGCCAGATTAAGTTTATTTTAAATAAGAAACCCTGGGCCGGTGCAAAATAAAACCTTCGAAAAGTCAGGTCATATTTGCACCTGAATCAAAATTTTATTTCAGTGAAAATATTCAGAGACATACAAAATATCGGCCCCATCAAAAACTGTGTTGTAACCACCGGTTCGTTTGATGGGGTGCATATGGGCCATCAGGTGCTAATAAACAGGCTAAACCAACTAGCCCGATCCATTGACGGAGAATCGGTGTTGATCACATTTTACCCACATGTGCGTAAGGTGCTTTATCCCGAAACCAAAGGCAAGGACCTGGAGATGATTAACTCGCAGCAGGAAAAAATTGAACTGCTGGAGAAAACCGGGCTCGACAACCTGGTGATCATCAACTTCACGCTGGAGTTTGCCAAAACCACTGCCGAGGATTTTGTGAGAAACCTCCTGGTGGGAAAATTGGGCGCGAAAATAATCGTAGTGGGATACAATCATTTTTTCGGTCACAACAAGGAAGGCAACTACGATAAGCTCATCAAAATGGGTAAGGAGTTGGATTTTGAGGTGATTGAAATCCCCAAACAGGAACTGGAGAAAGAAACCGTGGGCTCGACCAAAATCCGTAAATCGCTGAAAGATGGCAAGATTATGCATGCCAACGCCTACCTCGATCATATTTACTACATCAACACGCAATTTTGCGACGGGAGCAGCCTTTACCAAAATGCCGGTTTCAAAACCTTTATCATCAACATCGAAGAAGACAGCAAGCTCATTCCGCCCGATGGCATTTACGCCATCAAAGCTGAAATTGACGGGCAGATGTCCAGGGGCATGATGCTGAACAACTATCATGGGAAATTTGAACATCCCAACCTTTACAAATCGGCTGAAATTTGCCTGTTTGATCTGGAAGGAGATTTTTGTAATAAAACCGGTAAGGTATATGTACACCGCGATATGAGCAAGATGATTCAGGTAAACGAAGAAAGCAGATTGAAAAATCAATTGTTGCTGATCCGGTCGAAAATCGAGGAATTGATTTACTAATTGCCTGTAAGTTCAGTTAAAAAATATGCTATCCGCAGAATTGAAGATCATGGAAAACACGCAAATGACAGTAACATTTTTAGGAACGGGGACATCCATTGGTGTTCCGGTAATTACCTGCGACTGCCCGGTTTGCACATCGGCAGACCCGCGCGACAACCGAACCCGTGCTTCGGTGATGATCGAGGTGGATGATGAGGTTTTCGTGATCGACTGCGGACCGGATTTCAGGATGCAGATGCTGCGCGAAAAAGTGATGAACCTTTCGGCCATCCTGTTTACCCACGAACACCGCGACCATATTGCCGGTCTGGATGATGTGCGTGCCTTCAATTATGTGCTTAACAAACGCATCGACATTTATGGCGTGAAGCGCACCCTGGATATGATACAAACCGAGTTTCCGTATATTTTCACCACCCAGCGGTATTTTGGTGCGCCACAGATCAACATCAAAGAAATAGATTCACAACCCTTTACCATCGACGGTTATGAGTTTATCCCCATCACCGTAAATCACGATAAATTGCCCATCAAAGCTTTCAGGTTCAGAGATTTTTCTTACATCACCGATGCCAGCAGTATTGATGATGAGGAACTGGAAAAGGTGAAAGGTTCCCGCGTGGTGGTGCTCAATGCGTTGCGCAATTCGAAACACCCCTCCCATTTTTCGGTGGATGAAGCCGTAGAGATTATAGAAAAAATAAATCCCGAAAAGGCCTACCTCACCCACATGAGCCATTTTATCGGCATGCATGAAGATGTGGATAAAAAGTTACCGGATTACATTTCTCCTGCGTATGATGGGTTGCGGATAGAAATATGACATGATATTACATTGATTGCCTCTGCATGATATTGTAAATCACTCAATATGTTTTTAAATGGTAAATTGCGTTCTTTGCATTGCTATTTAAGTAAACGGTTACCGAAATGAGATTTAACCCGGAAAAATGTGCCATTCCCGACGAACCGATGAAACCTTTCATCGATCCGGATGAAATATGGGGTTACCTGAACAATACACGGCCCACCAAAGAACGCGTGCGGGAAGTCATTGCCAAATCGCTGAACAAGCAGCGCCTTACCCTGGAAGAAACGGCCGTACTTATAAATGCCAACGACCCCGAATCGATTGAAGCGATTAAGAACGGAGCCCGTGAACTTAAACGGAAAGTGTATGGTAACCGCATCGTGCTTTTTGCCCCCCTTTACATCGGCAACCATTGCGTGAATAACTGCAAATATTGTGGTTTTAAAGCATCCAACAAATTTGCCGTCCGCCGCAAACTTGCCGACGAAGAGATCGTTAAGGAAACCGAAGCGCTGGAAGAAAACGGCCAAAAACGCCTGATCCTGGTTTACGGGGAGCATCCCATGTATAATGCTGATTACATTGCCCACACGGTGAAGCTGGTTTACGGCGTAAAGAAAGGCAACGGCGAAATCCGCCGGGTGAACATCAACGCCGCTCCGCTGGATATTAAAGGATTTAAAACGGTGAAGAAAGCCGGCATTGGCACCTACCAGGTTTTCCAGGAAACCTACCATCCGGAGGCTTATAAACTTTATCATCTGGGCGGGCCCAAAAAAGACTACAACAACCGCCTCACTTCTCTCGACCGCGCCCAGGAAGCCGGCGTGGACGATGTGGGCATCGGGGCGCTGTTCGGGTTGTACGACTGGCGCTTCGAGGTGATGGGACTGGTGCGTCATACCAACCACTTCGAGGCAGTTTACAACGTGGGGCCACACACCATTTCTTTTCCAAGAATTACAGATTCCTCCGAACAGGACACCAATCCCGAATACCAGGTTAGTGACGAAGAATTCGTTCGCCTTGTAGCCATCCTTCGCCTGGCAGTTCCCTACACCGGCATGATCCTCACAGCCAGAGAAAATCAGGAAGTACGGACAGAAGTCCTGCAATACGGAGTTTCGCAAATCGATGGTGGAACCAAGCTCGAAATCGGGAGCTACTCAGACTCATTAAACGAAGATCAGAACCTCAACAGGGAGCAATTCAAAATCAACGACCCACGCTCGCTGGGAGATGTGATTGATGAACTGCTGGAAAACGGCTACCTGCCCTCATTTTGCACGGCGTGTTACCGCAAGGGACGCACAGGCGAACATTTCATGGAATTCTCCGTGCCGGGATTTATCAAACGGTTCTGCACACCCAACGCCATCCTCACACTGGCCGAATATTTAGAAGATTACGCCAAACCGGAGGTTGTGGAAAAAGGCTGGAAGGTAATCGAAGAGAATAAAAAAGAGCTGGAGGGCTTCAACCGGCTGGACGAGCTGGAGCGGCGGATTAAGCGGATCAGGCAGGGGGAGCGGGATTTGTATTTCTAGAAGACAGAGGTTAGAAGGTAGAGGTTAGAAGGTAGAGGATGGAAGTTAGAAGAGAAGGTTGAGTGAGTCGGCAGTAGGCATTTCTCAGTAGGCAGCTTGCCTCGCCGAAGGCGGGTAAGCAGTTTACCTCGGTGGAAGCGGGCCTGCCTGACTGAAGAGGTGATTGTAGTGGCGAGAGTCTTCAAAGTCCTTACTGACTTTCCCGGAATTTTTAGATTTTTCAAAAGTTATAGTCAACCAATGACGTTCGAACACAGTGAGAACAAATGACCATCTATGACGCGCGAGCGCAGCGGAGCAAATCACGCCGAACGCAGTGAGGCCAATGACGCGCACAGCGCAAATAACGTTTAATTATTTACTCGTAAAGACGCACGGCCGTGCGTCTCTCAATAACCAAATAACCCAACAACCCAATCCCCCATGCCCCAAATCCATATCCAATACTTCAAAACCCGCATCGGGGAGTTAATCCTCGGATCTTTCCAGGATCAGCTTTGCCTGCTGGATTACCGGTACCGGAAAATGCGCAAAACCATTGATGCACGGATTAAAACAGGGATGAAGGCTGAGTATGTTGAACAGGATGATGATGTGCTTGCCGAAACCCGTAAACAAATCCGGGAATATCTCGCCAAAGAACGAAAGGAATTTAACGTGCCCCATTTAAGGGTAGGCACAGATTTTCAAAAGGCTGTTTGGGAGGAACTTTTGAAAATTCCTTACGGCCACACATCCACCTACTTTGACCTGGCCCGGAAAATCAGCTCTGAAAAAGCTGTCAGGGCGGTGGCCGCTGCCAATGGCGCAAATGCACTGGCGATGGTGATTCCCTGCCACAGAGTGATTGGCAGCAATGGAGAATTA
>JAGYLT010000109.1 GCA_018400545.1 Bacteroidales bacterium | reverse complement strand
TCCACTTTTCCCCATGAAGCGGCCTCTTTGAGTGTTGAACTTGAGCAGGCGCCATCACGCACATCAGCTACGGTAATCTGAACAGCATACTTGTGCATGGGTACGTCTTTCCCTAAAATTTCAGCGCACACCACCGTATCCTGGGCGAAATTCTTGGGAACTCCGCCGCCAATCATGAATAGTCCTGAGGTTCCGGCAGCCATTTTAATTTTGGTAAGTTCCAGGAAATCTTTCACCGAGTCGATGGACATATGTTTTTCGGGGTTTTCCCACTGGTGCTTCACCAGGCCGAAACCGGCACTGCTGTCGGAGAAAGCGGGGCAGAAAATCGGGACGTTGTGCTCGAAGGCTGTTTGCACCAGCGAATCTTTCTTTTTGCTGTGTTTGGTCAGATAGCGGCCCATTTCCCGGATAAATTCGCGGGATGAATAGGGACGTGGTTCCAGACTGTCGGCAATAATTTTGGTGGTTTCGTCGCATGCCTGCAATTCTTCCTCATCAATAAAAGTATCGTAGATCCGGTCGATGTAATTGGCACGCAAGTCTTTGTCGTCAACATTTGGGGTGCCGCGATAATGTTTGAAACCGAGAGCCTCAAAAAAGTCCATATCCACAATGGAAGCCCCGGTGGCCACCACGGCGTCGATCATATTGTTTTTTATCATATCCACATACACCTGCATACAGCCGCCTGCACTTGTGCTTCCGGCCAAAGTAAGCCAAATGGTGCAGTCCTGATCCCTGATCATCCGTTGAAGGATGTCGGTAGCTGATGCCGTATCCCGCGAGGTAAACGACATTTTCCGCATGGAATCTATAATCGGAGTGGAATCGAATGATTTTACATCAATGTGCTCGATGGTTTCTTTAAGTAATGCTTTTTTGCTCATGATTATGCTTGTTTTGGTTGATTTACTTATGGATGAAAGTGGTTATTTCAATTCAAATTTGTAGGACAGTAATTTATAGATGAGTTTCGCCGCCAGGAAATCCGGTGCCCTGTTAGATTCAACCGGGGCCAGTTCCACCACATCGAAACCAACAACATTTTTGGCCAAGATGACTTTTTTCAGAAATCCAATTACCTGGAACCAACCCAGTCCGCCTGGCTCGGGCGTGCCTGTGGAGGGCATGATTGACGGATCGAAACCGTCCAGGTCGATGGTGATAAAAACATTTTCGGTGAGCCTGCCAATGGCTTTTTCCATCCAGGAACTGTGATTGTAAATATCCTCGGCCAGGAAAAGGTTTTCCTTTTTGATGAAAGGCTTTTCGATGCTGTCCATGCTGCGGATGCCCACCTGAACAAACGGGCATATTTCGCTGATCCGCGACATCACCGAGGCATGGCTGTATGGGGAACCTTCATATTCGGGGCGCAGGTCGGTGTGGGCATCAATTTGAAGCACACTCAGGCTTTTATAGTATTTGGCACAAGCCCGCACGAAACCTGTTGTGATGGAATGTTCGCCGCCAAGGCCAACGATGAATTTCTTTTCCTCCAGAAATTTTTCAGTAGCGGATTGAACGGCATCCACCATGTTCTCCGGTGAGGATTTTTCGGTTATATTTTCTGCTGTAAAAATTCCCTGCAGGTAAACCTCCGAATCGGTTTCGATGTCGTAAAGTTCCATATTGGCCGAAGCTTCAAGGATGGCATCCGGGCCTTTATCGGCGCCTTTGCCCCAGGTGCTGGTTTCATCATAAGGAACCGGAATGATGGCAACCTTCGATTGTTCCAATGTTGAAAATTCCGCTTCCAGGCCTCCATATTTTAATCCTGTTGTCATAGTCAACTGTTCATAAAGTTAGTTTACAAAAGTAATTGAAATCAGGATTTTATGACATGAAGTGTGAATTCGATCTGAAAATTTTACATCCAATCCCTTCAGAATAATTAATTATGGATGGCTTCGTTAGGAATGAATTCAGAAGGGGTGAAATATCCGGGTATGACATAGTGGGGTGGTAGATCGGCAGGACAGGGAAAAATCATGCCCGAAAGGATTTATTTGATTATTTTCGCCCCGCATTTTTTTATGGCATCAAAAAATACGATTGATGAAAAACTTTAACAAGCTCAACACCCTCATTGGCTGGGGTGTGTGGATTATTGCAACAATAGTTTACCTGTTGACTATTGAACCCACAGCCAGTTGGTGGGATTGCGGCGAATACATTGCAACAGCATACAAGCTTCAGGTGGGGCACCCGCCGGGAGCACCATTTTTCCAACTTGTTGGCCGCATTTTCTCTCTTTTTGCATTTGGAGACGTAACCCAGGTTGCCCTGATGATCAATGTGATGTCGGCATTATCGAGTTCTTTTACCGTACTTTTCCTTTTCTGGTCAATCACGATACTGGCCCGCAAGGCTGCGCTGCTTGGTGGTGAAATGACTTCCTCAAGGATGATTGCCATTTTTGGCAGCGGAGCAGTCGGAGCCCTTGCCTACACGGTGAGCGATTCGTTTTGGTTTTCGGCGGTTGAGGGTGAGGTTTATGCCATGTCGAGTTTCTTTTCTGCATTCGTTTTCTGGGCCATCCTGAAATGGGAAGCCGTTGCCGATGAACCGCACTCATCCAGGTGGCTCATCTTGATTGCTTACATGGTTGGCCTGTCCATTGGTGTACACATGCTTAACCTGTTGGCCATTCCCGCCATTACGTTTGTTTATTATTTCAAGAAGTATAAAAAACCCACATCCCGCGGGATGTTGATTACTGCAGGAGTTTCATTTGTTATTCTTGCCTTTATCATGTTTGGAATTATTCCCGAAGTGGTGAGCCTTTATGCCCACACAGAGCTCTTGTTTGTGAATAATCTGGGAATGCCGTTTGATTCAGGAACTATTTTCCTGACCCTGTTACTGATCGTAACCATTTTCTTTGCCATTAAAGCCACCAACGAAGACAACCACAACACAAATATCATAGCCATTGCCCTGTCGGCATTTTTGTATTTGCTTATCCTTACCGAAAGTTCATCGGTGGGTGGATTTTTTATGCGACTGATTATTGGCGGTGCGGTGGCCACTATGATTTACATGTTCAGGAAACGGAAAGCCCAGTTGAATACCGTTGTGCTGAGTCTCGTGTTTATACTCATCGGTTATTCGTCATTTCTTTTAATTGTGATTCGTTCGAACACGAATACCCCAATTAATGAAAATGCTCCCAAAGATGCGGTGAGCCTGCTTGCTTATCTCAACCGTGAGCAATACGGAACCTGGCCGGTAGCCTACGGGCAATATTATAATTCACCCATCGAATCGTATGATGATGGAAATCCGGTGTATATCCGGGATGATGAAAAAGGAGAATATGTGGTTGCCGATGACCGGAAAGGAACGGTTCCGGTTTACGATTCGGATTTCACCACCATTTTCCCACGGATGTGGAGCAACCAAAAAAGCATACATGTCCGGGAATATAAAGAGTGGGGGAAGGTGGAAGGTGAGCCCGTTCGCCACTCAAATCCGCAAACCGGCGAAGTGGAGACCATCATGAAACCTACATTTGGCGAAAACCTCCGGTATTTTTTCCGGTACCAGGTCGGGTTTATGTATTTCAGGTATTTTATGTGGAATTACTCAGGCAGGCAAAATGATATACAGGGCCATGGAGAAATAGAAAATGGCAACTGGTTAACGGGCATCGAGAGCGTTGATGCCGGGCGATTGGGCAGCCAGAATGATTTGCCACCATCCAGGAAAAACCGGGCGCACAACAAGTTTTATTTGCTGCCTTTATTGCTTGGGTTGGGCGGATTGTTTTTCCAGCTTAACCGCGACTTCAAGAATACCATCGTGGTTGGATTACTTTTCCTGATGACGGGGATCGCCATTATCGTTTATCTTAATCAGTATCCTTATCAGCCCCGAGAGCGGGATTATGCCTATGCCGGTTCCACCTACGCATTTGCAATCTGGATTGGCATGGGTGTACTTGCACTTTACAATCTGCTGAAAAAGGTACTCAATGCCAACGTATCGGCCATTGTGGTTACGGGTGTTTCCCTGATTCTTGTTCCCGGAATTATGGCTTCCGAAGGCTGGGATGATCATGACCGTTCAGGCAAGTATGCCGCAAGGGAGTTTGCCCGGAATTACCTGGAATCCTGTGAACCGAATGCCATCCTGTTTACCAACGGCGATAATGATACTTTCCCGCTGTGGTACGTTCAGGAAGTTGAAGGCGTCAGGACGGATGTGCGGGTGGTTAACTACATGCTGGCATCCGGGGAGTGGTATATCCATCAGAAGATGCGTAAAGTTTATGATTCTGAGCGATTGCCGTTTACCCTGGATTATGATGATTACGAAAAAGGATCAAACAACTACGTTCCTATCATACCGCTCGATCAGATACAGGGTGCACAGGAACTGGAAAGCATCATCAATTTTATTAAAAGTGATAATAAACGAACCAAATGGCCTTTTGGTGATGGAAACGAATTAAATTTTGTTCCAACCAAAAACCTGAAACTCACGATCGATAAGGAAGAGATTATCAAAAAAGGTTATATTCCGGAAGATATGCATGATGATATCGTTCAGGAAATTAAGTGGAATATCAGACAGAATTATTTGTATAAAAACGATCTGATGCTCCTCGACCTGATTGCATCTAACAATTGGGAGCGTCCTATTTATTTCACGAGTCCGGCTGCCATCGAGAAGGTTCTGGATGTGGATCAGTATTGCCATCTTGAAGGTGTTGTTTACCGTTTCCTTCCTGTAAAAGCCGATCATACCATTCAGGGGTTGGGTGGTATCGACACGGGTGAAACCTATAATCTGCTTGTGAATAAGGCCAAATGGGGCAACCTTGAAAAGCCTGATGTTTACATCGATCCTGAGAGCCGCCGCAACAGTGTGATGCCAAAGCAAAACTATTTGCGTCTGGCACAGGCCCTCCTGGATGAAGGTGACAGCACCAAAGCCATAAATACGCTGGATACGCTTCGGAAATATTTTCCAGACGAAAAAATTCCGTGGGATATTTACATGGTTCCGATGGTGGAAACGTATTATGATGCCGGCGCCAGGACAAAAGCCAATGAGGCTTCGGATGTTTTAACACAGGCATATGTTGAAAATCTGGAATATTACTCCTCACTCGAAAGGGTTTTCAGGCAGTACTACAACCAGGATATTGAGCAGTCGCTGATGGTGCTTCAGCAGCTATCTTTACTGGCGAGCCGCGCCAGAGAAACTGAACAGGCCGAAAAAATCGATATGGAGTTGCAGCGGCTGATAAACTATTTTGAATAGAACCATCATTTAAAAAAATACAGAAGCACCGTTTGTTTGGACAGACGGTGTTTTTTTTTGCGCGTGCATTTTTCAAATTATCAATCATGCCATTGTACTTATTTCAACATCAGATGTCCGGTCTCAAATCTCAGATTTTTGATATTTGTCCGTCCATCCGGTTTTATCTGTATGGTCGGGGGCTTTGGTTTTTCTGTCATTCAAAATTAAAAGCCGCACCATAGCTACATTTTTATGGCGATGTCCGGATGGATTTCCCGAGGTTTTCAATACACAGACATTGACCGGCATTTGGTTACTTTTGCAGGTTTAATTTTGGATAATGCAGAAAAACAGGGTTAGCGATATCTGGTTAAAGGCAAGCGTTGTGGGGAGCCTTTGGGCTACGGTGGAAATTGTTGTAGGCAGTTTCTTTCACAACATGCGCTTGCCAATGGCCGGAACTTTACTCGCCATGATCAGTGTAGTGATAATGGTTTCGTTTCATCAGCGATGGAAAGAAAAAGGCCTTTTCTGGCGCGCCGGCCTTATTTGTGCACTGATGAAATCCATTTCTCCAAGTGCTATCCTTCTTGGCCCGATGACCGGAATCCTCACCGAAGCTTTTTTAATGGAAATGGTTGTAAGAATGTTTGGCGCAAACCTTCTGGGGTACCTTCTCGGCGGGGCTGTTGCCCTCGTTAGTACAATAGCGCATAAAGTGGTGAACATGTTGATTATTTATGGATTTGACCTCGTAAATGTACTGGTGAACCTTTACGGGTATGCGGTTGAAAAAATTGGCTATCCCGATCTCGAACCTGAAATTGCACTGTGGGTATTGCTTGGTATTTATGCTTTATTAGGTATGATCGCCTCTGCGGCGGGGGTCTATGTTGGAAAAAAGCCGGCTCTTATTTCTTCAGGGAAGATGAAGTTAAATGATGATGAACAAAACGCAAAAAATGATTTCTTTCAGATTGATCCCACACAGCAATTTTCGGTGAAGCTGCTTTTTTTTCATCTCTTTGCCATCCTGGCCAGCCTGGTTCTGGTTTCAAGCTATTCGTTGGCATTGGGATCGTTATTCATTGTGGTTTATGTGGTGTTTGCGGTTATTTATTACAAGCGTGCCCTTCGTCATTTAAAGCGGCCGTTTTTCTGGTTTCAGGTTGTGGTACTTACCTTCCTTGCAACCGTCTTTTACAATGGATTCAAGGCCGGTGACTTGTTCAATCAGGAAGGTTTGCTGGCCGGCCTTCAGATGAACATCCGCGCCGTCCTGATCCTGGTCGGCTTTTCGGCGCTAAGTGTAGAATTGCGAAATCCGGTTATCAGGTCAGTTTTGATAAAACGTGGTTTTTCTCAATTATATCTTTCCCTGGGCATGGCTTTTTCTGTGTTGCCATGGATTATCCGGAATGCTCCCAAACCGCGGCTGATTTTAAGAAAGCCGGTGGCCAGCATATCGCTGATGATGAGCTATGCGGATAACCTGCTTGAGATTTTCAGGCAAAAAAACAGGCAACCCCGTGTAATCATTATCACCGGTGAAAAACATGAAGGCAAAACCACATTTACCGGAAAGGTGACAAATATTCTTAAAGCGAATGGAAAATCAGTCGGTGGATTTTTGGCGATCGGTTCCTTTGAAGATAACCGACGCTCGGAATTTAAACTCAAAAGCCTTGTGGATGGAGAGGAAAAACCCTTGTGCAGCATCCATTTTGAGTCGGGTCAGCAGGCCGGTCCGTTCAGGTTTAGTGAGGAAGGTTTGCAATTTGGAAACGAACTTTTATCATCCGGCAGTGTGGCGGGTAATGATGTGGTTGTGATAGACGAGATTGGTCCTTTTGAATTAAAAGGCCAGGGGTGGAGTGATGCAATAAGAGAACTGATGCAGAGTTCTGAAGCGCTTTTGATTTGGGTAGTAAGGAAAAGCCTTGTAGAAGAAGTGATATCCCGCTGGGAACTTACCAGGCCAGCTATATTCGATATCGGGAAATCAGAACCAGAGGATGTTGCCAAAAACATTTTGCACCCAACTTGGACAAGCCAAAACCAAAAAAGTAGTTACATTTAAAGCATATAG
>JAGYLT010000108.1 GCA_018400545.1 Bacteroidales bacterium | reverse complement strand
GCGCATGAAGGCCAGCGGGGCAATTTCGATGGTGCCGTCTTCGAGGTAGCCAAGCAGTTTCTGCGAGGGCAGCATATCGCGCAATGCATCATACAAAGGTTGAAGGTACGGATCGAGTTTATCTTTGAGATCACCGGGCAGGAAACCCAGGTTTTCTCCGGCTTCCACCGCCGGCCTTGCCAGGATGATCCGCTTGATTTCTTTGTTTTTCAAGGCCTGAACGGCAAGCGCAACCGCAGTATATGTTTTTCCTGTACCGGCAGGGCCAATGGCGAAAACCAGGTCGTTGGTCCTGCAGCTTTCAACCATTTTTTGCTGGTTGGGTGTGCGCGCCTTGATCATTTTGCCATGCCGGCCGTGTACCAAAACATCCACACCTTCAAAAGGTTCGGGCACTTTACCGGGCGCTTCAACTTCAAGCAAATCCTTAACATCATTTTCACTTAATTTTCCAAACCGCTCGTAATGCATCAGCAAAAGCGAAAATTTACGGTCGAAATCATGAATTTCATCTTCCGAGCCTATAACTTTAATTTCGGTGCCACGCGCTACAATGCGGAGTTTGGGGTAATGGTTGGTGAGAATTTCCAGGTTGGCATCATTCACGCCAAAAATTTCCAGCGGATTAACGGATTCGAGCGAAATATTCTTCTCTGTCATTCAGTAGTTTAATCTTATATTTTTAAAGTGCTAACGGTTTGAATTTGAAGCTCCAAAATTAGGGAAAATTGTGATGCATCATCGAAGAATTACTAATTTTGACGCTTTTTAAAAGCAGGATCATTTTCAATTTATGGCCATCATCACATTATTAACCGACTGGGGACTTAAAGATCATTACATTGCCATGGCAAAAGGCAAAATCCTCTCGCATCTCCCCGAATCGACCATTGTGGATGTGGCCCACAATATCCCACCCTACAATTTGAACAGTGCTTCGTTTGTGCTGAGAAACACATATAAAAACTTCCCCTCCGGCACTTTTCATGTGGTTGATATTTTTGCAGATGCCACAATCGAAATGCCCCACATCGTGGCGGAATACGATGATCATTATTTTATCGGTGCCGATAATGGGTTATTCTCCCTGATTTTTGATCATCCGCCAAAGCAGATTTTTGAAATCGACATGATCCAGGACACCGATACTTTCACCTTCCCGACCTATGATATCTTCATCAAGGTAATCAAACACCTGGCAGAAGGAAAACCCATCAAAGCGGTCGGGCATCCGCGTGAAAGCCTTACGCAGCGTATTCCACTTAAGCCGGTCACAACGGGGGAACTCATCAAAGGCCATGTGATTTACATCGACCATTACGAAAATGTGATCGCCAATATTACCCGAAAGTTGTTTTACGATGTGGGGCAAAAACGTTCGTTCAATATTTTCTTCGGGGCCTCACGCTACAGCGTTTCCAAAATCAGCCAGTCCTACAAGGATGTCCCACCCGGAGAGATACTTGCCTTTTTCAATGCTACCGGCCACCTGGAAATCGCCGTCAGCACCGGAAATGCCGCCGGACTCCTGGGCCTTAGGATTGATGATTCGGTTAGAATCGAGTTTAGATAAAACCCTCCTCAACCATTTCTTTACACAGGCATTTTCAATTCATAAGCCATTTTGATTAGCCAGGACGTTTAAAACCGTTCACCTCATGGCCGAAAATGAACAGATCTAAAGATTGCCATGCTCAAAATCTGGCCTAAGCCGATATTGTTGAATACTGGACATAACCCAATATTGACAAAGCATTCAGGGCTTCATGATTAAGTTTTTAAACATCCTCATATCACTTTGCACGGTTGTTGCTAAAGCGCTGATTCAATAACCGAATAACCAGAAAAAAGATGATTAAGAACTACCTTACCACTGCCATCCGAAACCTGATCAGACACCGGGCTTTTTCAATCATCAATCTTACCGGCCTTGCCATCGGACTTGCCGCATCGATTATGATTGCCATGTGGGTTTTTGATGAGCTGAGTTACGATGAGTTTCACGAAAACGCCGAAAACATTTACCGGGTTGAAAGATTTATAAACTTTGAAGGGCAATCCTTTACGGTGCCTGTTACAGGTGGTGTGTACGGGCCGACCATCATGAAAGATTACCCGGAGGTTATAAACTTTGTGCGTGTAAATCCAACTACACTTTCGGTGGAAGGCACTGATAAAAACCGGATAGACGAACAAATTCATTATGTGGATTCCAGCTTTCTGAATGTGTTCACCTTTCCTCTGAAATCCGGAGACCCCTGCACTGCATTGAAAGAGCCAAAGTCGCTGGTACTTTCTGATATTGCTGCAAAAAGGTATTTTGGTGATGAGGACCCGATGAACAAAACACTTCGTGTGGACTGGGGCGGAGAACTGGTATCCTATAAAATTACAGGCGTACTAAAAAAACTGCCTCATAACAAACATTTTGATTTCGAAATCCTTGCCTCCTTCTCAACCATGGAGGCCGAATGGGAACCTGACAGGCTCACAAGCTGGATCAGCAATTATTTATATACCTATGTGTTGCTTGCTGATGGAACGGATAACCACGCTGTTGAGAACAAACTGGACGGGCTGATACGTGATCTAATACTGCCTGCATACCTGGAATTTATCAATTCGGATGAAGATGAAATTGACGACAGCATGCGCCTGCTTTTGCGCAATATCACCGATATCCACCTCAATTCGGGGCTGATGTGGGACATCGAGGTGCAGGGCGACTTTAACACCGTTTACATTTTTACGGCTGTAGCATTTATGATCCTGCTCATCGCGGCCTTTAATTTTGTGAGTCTCTCAACGGCACAGTCAGGCCACCGCTCCCTGGAAGTGGGTATCCGAAAAACTGTGGGCGCATCCAAAAATTCGCTCATCTGGCAATTTATCGGCGAGTCGGTGCTACTTTCCATCCTGGCATTTTTTATCGCACTGGTTATCATCAACATCACCCTACCCTATTTCAACGATCTTACTGCCAAATCGCTGTCAACCTCTGTATTTATGCATGTTGACAAACTGCTTTTGCTCGTGCTGATCGTGGTTGGAACCGGATTCCTTTCGGGATTGTACCCGGCATTTTACCTCACGGCAGTCCGGCCCATCAAAGTATTGAAAGGCAGAATGCATGAAGGAAACAGCAGGTTTTCGTTCAGACAGGTGTTGGTGGTCATCCAGTTTTCCATCACCATTGCGCTCATCATCGGCACGCTGACTGCCCTGAGGCAAATGGATTATATGCAAAAAAAGGATATGGGCTACAATAAGGAAAATCTGATGGTATTACCCGTAGAAAGCAATGAAGTGGAAAACAAGTTTAAATCATTCAGGGCCGACCTGTTACGCAATCCGGTTATCCTGGATGTGTCGTCCTCACAAAAAGTGCCTGCCGAGCGCGAATATTCCGACTCAGGCTGGGAAACCGACATGCAGAAAGAACTGGTCTTATCGCGGCTTTTTGCGGTGGATTTCGATTTTATCAACACATACCAGATTGATATTGTGGCCGGAAGGAATTTCGATAAAGCGATTTCTACCGACAAAAACTTCAAGGTCATTATCAACGAAGCCGCCGCAAAAAAGGTAGGATATCTTGATTATAATGAAGCCATCGGGGATAAGTGGCATGTGGACTGGATTGCGGAAAATATTGATTCAACTGCCACGGGCACCATCGTTGGCGTGATGAAGGATTTTCATTTCCAATCGCTGAAAAATAAAATTGAGCCTCTCACCATTTTCCTCGCCGAAAACTGGATGAACCGCATTACCATCAGATACAAAGAAAACACCGATCAGGAAGCCATAGCTTTTGTTGAGAAAACCTGGAAAGATCATTTCCCTGAACTGCAATTCAACTATTCTTTTATCAACGATTACCTGCGTACCTATTACAACGCCGAAGAAAAACTGCAAACCATACTGGTGGTTTTCACGCTGCTCGCTATTTTCATTGCCAGCCTGGGGCTGTTTGGCCTCGCCATTTTTGTTGCCCAACGCCGCGTTAAGGAAATCGGGGTGCGTAAAGCCATGGGAGCCAGCAGCGAAAGCATTGTTTTGCTGCTTTCCAGATCATTCCTGGTTTGGGTGCTCCTGGCCAATGTAATTGCCTGGCCTGCAGCATGGTATTTTATGGATGCATGGCTCAGCAACTTTTCCTATCGTATTCAAATCAATGTGTGGACTTTCCTTATTTCGGGAACGATAGCACTGGTGGTGGCTCTCTTAACCATAATTTACCGTGCATGGATGGCTGCCAGCCGAAATCCTGTTGATGCTTTGAGGTACGAGTAAAACACGAATGTATCGGATTTGCTCTATTTTTTAGGATATCAGGGATAACATCCGATGGTAGTTTTACGAAAAACACGCAGGTAAGAACAACTTTACCGGAACTCCATAAAAACCAAGATGGGCGTAAAAGGTATAAAAAATGATGAAGCCGGCATTTTGACCAGGACAAATGTGCCTTGGAAATGATCCGGTTTTATTCAGGGGTTCATAGCGATTGATTCTACGCTAATAGCCATAAACCCGGCCTTCCCACTTATCCACATTCACACGCCAGCAAAGCACCTCGCGGATGGATGGATCGTTGTATTCGAAATCCTTGCCTGTATATTTTCGCATGACGATATTCAGCGCATCGATCTTGGCATCAAAATCATTGATAAATTCCACTTTACCGTAAGCACGAATACTGCGGTATTTCATGCTGTAACTGCATGCAACGCCCTCGTTTTGCCAGCGCAGTTTATGATTGTTGGTGAAGCATACACACACCTTCGGGTTTTCTTTCAGGATATCGATCTTCCGGCCTGTCTGTGCAGAATGGAGATAAATCACGTCCTCGAGCAGGCCAAAATTCATGGGCACCACATAAGGCATCCCATCGCTTGTGGCCATCGAAACAAAACAAACATCGCTTTTATCGGCGGTGTCGAGCACTTCCTGCGGGTTGGTCAACATGCGTGGTTTCATCGGTAGTTCCTCCTTTTTTTACTGTCGTCAAGATTGATTAAATAATTTAATATGGAAACGATCAGGCTGAACCATAAGGCTGCCCAAAAACTGACAATTTCAAAACCCGGCACAATACGATCGGCGAGCAGAGCAATCAAAGCATTGATCACCAACAGGAATATTCCGAATGACAAAATAGTAATCGGAATGGTTAAAATCACCAGGATGGGTCTCAGGATCATATTTAAAATGGCCAGCACAAATGCAACCATAACAGCGGTAAAATAGTTTTCGATCAGCACGCCGGACAATAACCAGGCAGCCACCATCACCGATAAGGACGATAATAAAATTTTAATGATAAAATTCATAAACTTGAAGATTTGTGGCTGTAAATATAATGTTTCGGGATGAAACACATACCCAAAATCAAAATTGGGATTTTGAAATTTGATCCGGATCATACAAAATGCCAAATCCGGAATGGAAAAGATTTATTCTACGGAAGCGCTTTCCTGATCTTTTTCAGGAAATGAAAGGGTGTATAACAATGCTTCGATCTGGCGAACAAGATCACGTTTATCCCTGCCCGGATTATAGACGTATCCATCCACAGTTACCACACGATTATGCTGTTCATCAACCACGGTAAAATTAATGAACGGGCCACCCATAAAATCGCCTTCAAGTTCCCACAGCCCGCGCAGCTCAACTGCGAACATATCGTTAAGATCGAACCTGCGGATGACCGGCGGCTCTATCATGGCAATTTTCATATACGACCCGTCGGAAGGGCCCGGAATATACTTTTTGGTAATGGAATCACGAATCTCAATGATCCGGTCGTAATTAAAAGCAATGGTATCCGTGTAGGGATAGGTATAGATCAGGATTGCCTGGCTAAAGCGTTCAGCTTCACGGCGCAGCCAGACAAAATCAGGCTCTTTGGTTGCCACATAAAAGCTTTTGGGAACCAGGAGGTCGATATCAAATTCCTCCTTCAGCATATTGGTGATCTTTAAATCCTCAATGGCTCCGTAAGCTTCATTTACCCGTCGGCGTTCGTTTTCGTGAAACAACTCGATAAAGGCTTCCTTGTTTTCGTCGAATTCCTTAAAAAACGTCTCTTCATCGGGAACGGTTATTTTAACCACGCGCTGTGGGCTCGACCACAAATCTTTTCGCGTTTCGAGGATGGGTTCCTCAAACTCACTGTTCACATCCACAATAAAAACATTGTGGTGAATTTTGAGCATTTTCGAGAGGTTATCTTCCGGAATATGCGCCATCGAGAACATCCCTTCCGATTGTGGCAGTCCGGCCAATTCGCCACCAAAATAATTCTTAATGACCTGGCCCACACGGCCTTTCCACATGGCCTCGCTGTTTGTGACCACCATAATTTCGTTGGTTCCGCCGGTTGACGGCTGCATGCCTCCACGATCGATATCCCCACAACCGTTCAAAATAAACATGCCAAAAACCGCCATTGCAAAAACAGGCAAAAGCTTTCTGTAGTTTTTCATAATGTTGCTTGTTTGATTGATGTTGGGTTAACTCACGACGGCAACCTTCAATTTCTGGCCGGGTTTGATCCTCCGGCTGTTTGTGATATTATTCAGTTGCCTGATTTGATTAACGGTAACACCATCATATTGTTTTGCTATTTCCCAAAGTGTATCACCACGTTTCACCACATGATAGAGGTATTTAACTTCACCATCAGCGGTTTGCACAACTTCGGTTTTCGTCCGGGATTCATTGACGGGCTTGTAAACCACCAGCTTTTGATTTGGATAAATGGTTGTGCTCCGCAGATTGTTCCAGTTTTTCAGATCGGTGGTTGTGCATTTGTATTTCTTCGCAATGAGGCCAAGGTTTTCACCGCTCCTCACAACATGGTAGCTGCTGTTTTCCGATCGTTGAATGGCCGATGATGAACTGCCGGAGGGAGCACTTCCCGGGCTGGCATACACTGTAAGTTTTTGCCCCGGATAAATGGTTGTTCCACGCAGGTTGTTCCAGGCTTTCAGGTTTGAAACCGATGTACGGTATCGCCGGGCGATATGCCCAAGGGTTTCACCACTCCTTACGTAATGAATGTTTCGGCTTTTGGCCTGTTCGATCTGAGCCAGCAGTTTATCTCGTTCGATGCCCTTTTTGGTTTTAAAGGCATAGATTTCTTTTTCGTTCGAAACATATTCACCCACATATTCCCGTGGCAGCCTGAGCACATAAATATTTTCAGGATCGGCAGGTATGATTTCCTTTTTAAACGATGGGTTTAGAAACTTCACATCATTAATGGGGATATTCAGGAATTCGGATATCTGATCAAACGAAAGCACATCCTTTACATAAACCGTATCAATGCCATTGTACAAAATGCCCGGATCTACCGGATAGAGGTTGTGTTCGGCAGCATGATTCATCAGGTAAAATACAGCGGTAAATGCAGGCACATAACCCCGGGTTTCG
>JAGYLT010000107.1 GCA_018400545.1 Bacteroidales bacterium | reverse complement strand
CTTTTATCCTGAACCTGCCGTCTTCGGTAATCTGGTATTCCACATTGATGTCGCCCACCACATTACTGGTGTTTTGGCTTTCGGTGGTGCCGCGCACGCCGAAGTTGCCGTCGATGAGCAGCCGGTCGTTAAAAAGTTGTGTGCGCAGGGCCACCTTAAGCTCATCTTCGGTGAGCTGTGTGCCCGGCTGGTAATTAATCCCGATATCAAAATCCTTACTGATTTTTGAGAGCCAGTTCCCGATCTGGTTCGAGAGCAGCTTAAAGCCGGTTGCGCTAATATTTGGCCCGGCGGTAGTGTAGCTAAAACTTCCGATGAGGATTAGCGACAGGATTTGCTGGCTCATTTCTGACTGGTCGGTGGTGTCGAGGGCGGCAAAAATGATTTCGCGGGTATCCTCGTCAACATTGGTCAGGTCGATAGAAAAAGAAATATCCGGATTGAAGAGTGAGTTTTTCAGATGGATGTTGCAATCGGCATCCACGCGTTTGTTGCGGATTGTCGTGGAGTCGGTTTGCAGCCTTAGCCCTGCCAGTGTGGGCTGGGCGCGATAGGTGGCGGTAATGTTTACATTGGCATCATAAGGATCGCCCTCCCAGCTGATTTTACTTCCCTCCCGGATTTTGAATTCCCGTTTCACAAGTTTTTCAAAATTGAAGGTGAAGGTTCCACTCGAAATCCGGTAATCCCCGTTGATGGTAAAATCACCCACAGGATTCACCGCAAGGCCAATATTTCCGGTACCGTAACCCGAAATATCGCCCATGCCATAGGGCAGGAAAATGTCGATCTTCGCCGCGGGGGTAACGTCCAGTTCCATATTCATGCTAAAGCCTTTCACATTCAGATTGTATTCCGGCCGGGTTTCAGCCATCGTATCGGCATTATTCAGGAATATGATAAAATCGTTTTCAGCCACCGAAACGGATGAAGAAATCGGTATGGTTACCTGGGTTCCGTTTTCTGTTGTTGCCTGAATCTCCATCAGGATGTTGTCGAGCGGACCGGTGATGCTGACGATACCGGTGGCAAAAGCTTTTCCGTAAAACAGGTCATTGTCGCGAAAAGTCGTGTTTAGCGCATACAGATTGTTGTGGTCGATGCTGAGGTCAAAATTGAAATTCTTAAAATAATCGTGAGTGATTTTTCCATAGCAGGTGGCCGTATTGCGTTCTGTATCAAAGAGCTTCAGATCGTTTACATTGATTGACCTTTCGTTGAATTCCACACTTCCCGCAGCCGAATACGTGGTGTTCAGGTATTTGATGAGTACCCGGGTACTTGCCAGATGTACCATTCCGGAAAGCACCGGCTTATCATAATTCCCCTTGAGTTTCAGCGAGCCACTGGCCAGGCTGGCTTCATCAATGCTTGCAAATTCATCGATGAACGGGTTAAAAATGTGGGTACCCAGGTTTTCCAGTTTAAGTTCAAGATCAAAATTCTTTGTGGTATCCGATGGGTAATAATCACCCAGCACTGAAATCACAGGGTTGGTCCTTGTGTTGCTCTGGCGGAGCACCTCCAGTTCCACCCCCAGTTTCGAAAGTGAATCGGCCCAGTTGGTTTTCAGGTTGAGGCTGCCCAGGTTTTCTTTGTTAAAATGAAATTCATCTAACCGGATATCGGCAAGAAAATTCGGATTGGTTCCAAGGTTTACAAGTGTTATTCCACCGTTGATCACACCATCCACATCGTAATATCCGCTTGGTATTAATTGATCCACATGCGAAATATTCAGTTTCCTGAAGCCTAATGTCAGGCTGTCGGCAGGATTTTGCGAAATGCCGCCCTGCACCGAAAACAGTGATGAATCGCTGACAAAGTCCAGATCGGAAAAGAAAAGGCCGCTGGTGTCGGCAATAATCCGGTTGCCTGGTTTCACGGTCCAGCTGGCACTGTCGAAAAGCATTTTTGCATGCGTAAATCCTGCGGCAAATAAATCATCTTGCCCAATAAACACATAACCTTCCACATTTCCGGTGTTAATTTCACGGTTGGAGAGGTCATCCCAGCGAATTTTAATCAGCAGGGAGTCGTTGTGAAAATCGGTAAGCACCCTCAGGCTGTCGATGCCTACACCGATGCTGTCGGTTTCGGATGGTTCCCGGATCAGCACCTTGTCGAATTTCATGACTGTGTTAAAGTTTTGGGCATTGGAGGTGGTCTTAAGCTGCCAGTCTTTTATATTTAGCGACGCCAGTTTAATCCGGTCGGCCTGAGCGTTGATGTCGGCAGATTTCTCATTCAGGTTGAGTTGGCCGTAAAGGGAGGCCCCCTTCGAAATTTCGAGTTGCGGCACAAAAAGCCTGGTAAGCGGTTCGGTATCTTTAAGTTGTACTTCCAGATCGATGGATTGCCAACTGTTGGATTTTTGATCGTACCGGATTTTTTCAGCCAGATTTTCGGAATATGTCTCCAAATATTCCTTTATTGAGGTTGCAATGTTGCTGATGGTATAATTTCCATGGATCGAAACATCCACAAAATCAGAAAATAAATTTAGCCGGCTCAAGCTGTTTTCATTTTGCATGGATTCGAGCACAAGCGAATCCATAAAATATTGCTGGTTACCCTCGGTGTAAAGCGTGCTGTCGAAAACTGCAAAGCCTTTGATGTTGTCTAAACTTGTGGCAGTGAAATCAAAATTCATCGAGGTGGAAAGCACGCTCACCGAATCGCGGTTCGAGAGTTTAAGCGCATAAAGGTTGGCATGGTTTATCTGCGAATGAAAATCGAACCTGGGTTTATCTTCCTCAAAATCAATTAGCCCATTGAAAACAAAATCCAGGTTTTCGTCACGGATGCTGGTATGCCCCTCAAAAACAAAATCGTCAAATGTTCCGTCGATGGTGATGTTGCGGTAGTTATACCCGTTGAAATTCAACGATCTGATCATGCCACTGGCTTTCAGTTTCAGCGATTCGGGCTTTACACCGCTGCCGTCCACATCCAGCACAAAAGTGGTTTTCCCCAATTGGGGCTCCAATGAAAGCAAAACACCGGCATCGAGGTTCGAGGCCACCAGCTCGCCGGTGTACGACAACAGGTTCTTTTGGTCATCGGTTTTCAAAATAACATCCGTTTTCAGGTTCCCCAATTCACTATTGAACGTAGCGTTGGCGAGGAAGTCGTTGTAAAATCCTGTAAATTTTCCGCGAACCTCCACAACGCCGGTTTTGGTTAAAAGATCGGGCACTTCAATCTGTTCCACATCTCCCGGTAGGGCAAACGAACGCACATCATCGGCGTGAGAGGTCAGATAGTCAATATCGGCGTGGATAAAAGTTTCGGTGATGTCGGGCAGGCCGTTCATGCGCACGGAGCCTTCAAAACGCGTGTGTTTTCCATAACCGAAACTAAAATTACTACCCTTTAGATTTTTTACTGTTCCGCTAAACAGGCCCTCAATTTCTATCCGGTCGGTCATCGAAAACATGGTTTCGGCAAAGTACCCGATATCGCTCATCTCCAGAACTGTTTTCCTGAAATTTCCTTTGAACTTTACCTCGTTGATGAAATCGGAAAAAGCCTGCATATTTTCATAATCGAATTGCAGATCAAGATCCAGACGGGAATTGTTGGTTTGGATCAGTAGCTGATCTACGGATAGGCTTCCTGGTGAAAACATGGTTATGCCGGAAAACTCCTTCAGTTCAAAACCGCTTTTTTCGATAAAGGCCAGGTTATGAAAGTTAACACGAATGGTGTCTCCCCTGATATTGAGATTTGAAGCCAGAAGGTCCATATCAAGCAATTCGATATCCATAAAATCAATGGCAGCAGTTTGTTGCTTTTCAGCCTTGTTTTCGTATAAAAAATGTGCATTCCTGATGGAAAAATCGTCGATGGAAATCTCCCGAAATTTTTGTTCTTTCTTTGGAACAGTGTCCTGACTGACTGAGGTAAAATGATTCAGCAGTTGCTGGAAATTGCCCGGCTGAAGTGAATCGTATTTCCTGATAAAAAAATCCACACCTTCCAGGTTTACCTCCCTGAAATAGATAGAAGGCGTGCTGCGGTTTATTCCGCCGAAGGCAATATCGAGTTTATCCACGCCGATCATGCGGTTGCCACGCCTATCGTAGGCCTTGAGCTCTTCAAGATAAAGCGTCCCCGGAAATCCGATATTGATCTTTCCAATGCTGATTTCAGTCCCGAGCGTACGGTTTAAAAATCCGGCTGCAAGCCTCGATGCAAGGGTTTGAACCTGGGGGTTTTGTAACAAAAGGATTACGACAAACTGGATGGAAATCAGGAATGTGAGCGTGTATATGATGATATGGAAAATCTTCCTTGCGATAAATGGCCGTGTTTAATCGTTTAAAAATCTGAAAACGAGTCCGAAATAGCCCGTTGTTCTATTATTAAACGGGAAATTGCAAAATTATGATTTGTTTTCAGTAAATTCGCAAATCGTTTAACTGATAAAACTGCAACCTGTTATGAAAATCAATCAACACAAATTATTGCTAATCTCAACTTTACTGCTCTTTGTTTTTGCGCAACTATCCGTGATGGGGCAGGTTTCGATCACCAGCGACGACATGCCTTCGCCCGGGGATACAGTCCTTAAGAGCAATGCCATCAGCACCTCCGGAATCGATTACACCATCACCGGTGAGAACCATCAGTGGGATTTTACACCGCTTCAACCTTTGTTTCAATCTGTTGACACCTTTGCCAGTGTGAGCTCGGTTCCATTTTTATATCAGATTGTTTTCATTCCCAATTTGGTTGCCAACCTGGCCCAGAAATTTCCTGAAGTGGATACGCTGGGAATCCCGGTGAGTGATCCATACCGGTTTTTTAAGAACACAAATTCATCCTTTACCGATGTGGGATTTGCGGTAACAATCAACGATATTCAGTTACCGCTCAGGTTTGATGATGCAGATGTGATTTATGATTTCCCCGTGGAGTTTGGTAATGCAGATTCCAGTTTTTCAGGCGTGGATTTTGGTATTCCCGATCTGGGGTTCATCAGCATCGACCGCAAACGTGTGAATGAAGTTGACGGTTGGGGCACGCTCAGCACGTCTTACGGCACTTTTGATGTGCTCAGGGTAAAATCTACAGTCACCGAAAAAGACAGCATCTACATCGATTCCGTAAGTTTTGGCCAGGCCCTCAACCGGTTTTATACCGAATACAAATGGCTTTCGCCCGGCTATCCGGAGCCTTTGCTCCAGGTAACCGAGGAGGGCCCGCTGCTCACCGTGGCCTGGATGGATTCGGTTTTTGATCCGCCGACGGCTATTCCGGAGGAAGTGATTGCGCAAACATCCATGAAAGTGTTCCCCAATCCGGCGACGAATTCAGGATCTGTTTTGATCAATACGAGTGGGTCAGGCCATGTCCGGCTGAGCATTTTCGATCTTACCGGAAGAGCGATAGAGATTTTGTTTTCGGATTTTATGCCTGGAGGTCAGCATATAATATCACTGGACGGTGTGTTGCCGGCAATCCATAACGGTATTTATTTCATCCGGATGGAAAGTGCTGAGGGCATAATCACCAAAAAGCTGGTGGTTCGATGAATTGATCATTAATGGAACTCCAGATAAGCAAATGAATATCAGATATCCGATGTATGGTGGTTGATTTTTGATATTGGACATCTGTTTTGGAAAAGATATAATCTACCGTCAGGTCTGGAGATTAATGGTTTCGTAATTTCAGCATGAATATGAGAAAAAATAAACCAACCAATAACCAATTAACCAATACCCAATTCCCCATGAGTCTCGCTGTTTACAAATCTTCCGCCGGATCAGGAAAAACCTTCACGCTGGTTAAAGCGTACATCAAAATTGTTATTCAAAACCCTTCGGCATTCCGGCATATCCTGGCCATTACCTTCACCAACAAAGCCGCCACCGAAATGAAAAGCCGGATTCTGAGCTACCTGGATGGTCTTGCACAGAATCCGGAAACGGAAAAGCCGGATATGGTAAAGGTTCTGATAAACGATCTGAAAGATCATACCGGTCTGGATGAACGGACCATTCAGCAGCGGGCCGGGTTAGTGCTGAAGCATATTTTGCATGGCTATTCCAATTTTGCGGTTAGCACTATCGATAGTTTTGTGCACAGGCTGGTCAGGAATTTTGCCAGGGAGCTGGAGTTGCCTGTAAATTTTGATGTGGAGATGGATCAGGATAAGCTCATCACCAAATCCATCGAGATGCTGATGGCAAAGGTGGGTAGCGATCCTGCGCTTACACGCACCCTGGTGAGTTTTGTGGAAAGCAAGATGGATGACGAAAAAAGCTGGGATGTTGAGCGCGAGCTCAGGAAGTTTGTGGAAATCCTGCTCAGGGAAAGCAGTGCGGATGCCATCCAAAGCCTCAGGGAACTGGATGCCGGCGAATATGTGAAGATCCAAAAACAGATTTCCAACCTGCAACAGCAAATGGAAGATAAGCTGGTTAGGCCTGCCGCTGAAGCCATTAAACTGATTGGTGAACGGAATATCCAACCCGGTGAATTTTATTACGGCAAAAGCAGTATTTACGGTTTTTTTAAGCGAATTGCCGACAGGGATTTCTCTAAACCTGAGCCCAACAAATATGTAAATACCATGATGGAGTCCGGGAACTGGATTTCAGGCAAATGCAGCGCTGCATCAGCTTCGGCCATCGAGAACCTGAAGCCGCAGCTTACCCGGTTGCTGGAGGAAACATTTGAAAATGCAGAACGGCTATTGCCGCGCATTTACCTGTTCAGACTGATCAATCAGAATATTTACCCCACGGCTGTTTTAAGCGAAATCGAGCAGGTGATGCAGGAGTTTCGCGAAAACGAAAATATTGTCCACATCTCCGAATTTAACAAACGTATTGCAAAAGTTATTGGCCCAGAACCGGTTCCCTTTATTTATGAGCGTATCGGCGAAAAATACCGGCACTTCCTGGTGGATGAGTTCCAGGATACGTCGGTGTTGCAGTGGCAGAATTTGTTGCCCTTGTTTGAGAACTCCCTGGCTGCAAACCATTTCAACATGATTGTGGGCGATGGCAAGCAGGCCATTTATCGCTGGCGAAACGGCGAGGTGGAACAGTTTGCCGCTTTGCCGGAGATTTTCAAAAAGCCCGGTCAGGAAATTCCGGCAGCCCGAGAAAACCTGCTCAGGCACCATTATAATGAGCAGTTTCTCAAAACAAACTATCGTTCCCGGAAGGAGATCGTGGATTTCAACAACAGCTTTTTTAAATCCGCTTCCGAAGGATTATCTGAGCAGTTAGGCAAGATTTATCATCAGCTTGATCAGCAATTTAATCCGGAAGATACCGGTGGCCGGGTTCAGATTGAAGTTTTGCATGTGGAAAATTTGACCACACAAGAAAAACTGGAACTTGAACTGGAGCGAATCCTGACTTTGATCAAAGATTTTGAAATTGAATTTAAGCTCAGCGAAATTACCGTATTGACGCGCACCAATGAGGATGCTT
>JAGYLT010000106.1 GCA_018400545.1 Bacteroidales bacterium | reverse complement strand
TCGATTATACCATTTTTAGGATTTGCGTGCCATACGGCAATTTGTTCGGTAATGATTTTTCCTATGGAACCATCGGTTTCTTTTTATCCAAAGCAAAAAAAAGGGAAGACATCACCCTTTTTGGCGATGGCTCCATCAGGCGCACGTTTACCCACGTTTCTGATATTTCGAATTGTATCATCCGGTCAATTCAACTTGAAGAAACGAAAAATGAAGTCTATAACATCGGTGGAGAAAACCTGAGCCTGCTGGATGCTGCACAGATGATTTCCGAAAAATATGGTGTTCCGGTGAAGTTTGCCCAATGGCCCGGTATGGCCGGAAAAATTGAATCGGATGACACGGTGTTTGATGATGCAAAACTCAGGACTGCCATTGATGTTCAGTACGATCATAACCTGGCGGACTGGCTAAAAAATGTTTAACTGTAAATACCCGGGTAAAGAAAACTGTGAATTAAATTTTCTGGAGGCGCTCTATTGAAAATCACAACAAAGATTTATCGAGTGAAAATTTGTGCACAAAATATTACCGGAAAAACCTGTTAAACAATAGATAAACTGTAAGATAGTTACCAGGATAAATTACGTGAAATCAATAAGTCACCACCGCCCTGGCATAAGCTTTTTCGAAAGCTTCTTTGTTGAGGTTGTTCGGGATGTTGTTTTCTTCGAGATAACCAAGGAGATGGCGTGTGTTGAGATTTCCCACGAGTTCGTAACCGGCCATGGGGCAACCGCCGATGCCGCTCATCACGCCATCAAAACGGCGGCAACCGGCTTTCCAGGCGGCATCCACTTTCTCGCGCCAGTTGTGCTGATGGGTATGCAGATGCAGCCCGACATCCACGCAGGGCACCTCATCGTAAATGGCCTTGAGCACATCACCGATCAGTTTGCCGTCGGCAGCACCGATGATATCCGAAAGTGCCACAATTTCAACACCATGATCGCATAAATACCTGGCCCATCTGGCAATCAGTTCGGGGCTCCAGGGATCATCATACGGGTTTCCAAAAGCCATCGAAATATACACCAACAGCTTTTTGTTTTTCCGGTCACAGATATTTTGCAGGTCGTCAACCGTTTTTTTGGCTTTTTCCAGTGTTGAATTGATGTTGAGTTTCAGGAAAGTTTCGGAAAAGGAAAACGGATATCCCAGTATCGAAACCTCATCAAAATCAGTGGCCAGCTCTCCGCCTTTGGCATTTCCAACAATAGCCATAAGCTCCGACCTGGTTTGGGACAAATCCAGTTTTTTGATTACATCAGCAGTATCACGCAGTTGTGGGATGGCCTTCGGTGAAACAAAACTGCCAAAATCCACAATATCAAAACCAACCTTCAGGATGGCGTTGATCAGTTCCGCTTTTTTCTCAACGGGGATATATGTTTTTATTCCCTGCATGGCATCACGCGGGGCTTCGGTAAGTTTCACCTCCACTACTTCATTCTTGATTTCCTTTTCCATAACAATGGTCAAACAAATTTAACCGCTGCAATGAGGCTGCGGGCAGCAATATTCAAATAGTTATTGTACTTGATAAAAACTTTCATTTGGTTTAACGTCATCCAGATGTAATTTTCCGGAACCTCCACCGGAAATTCATCTCCCACCTCCACGATCATGTTCCTGTTTTGCTCCCTGAAAAACCGTCCGCCTTCCTCACTTTGCCACGTTGAATACCAGATATTTTCAGGTTTGGCATTTAACACATCTTCAAGAAACATGACCTCATACTCGTTGAATCCTTTCCGATAATTCCCTGTTAAACACTGAACCGTGGGTGCCAGTTCAATGATGTCGAAATTTCCGGCTTCCAGTTTGGCCTGCACCAGGAAATGATAGATGCCGTTGATTTTCCTGATGATGAAAGCGATGATCCCTTCCTGCGCCGATTTGATGATGGGCTGATCCCACGATTTCACCTCCCGGTTACCGATTTCTACCTGCACACCTATCACTGAAAAATATTTCCGCTTTTCGTGATAAATTTCAGCATCGTCAACTTTCCAGTGCCTGACCGATTTTAGCGGGATGTATTGGATGTCCAGATCGTAAACCGACTTTTTGCGGGTGATCCATGAAATGATCTGATCTACGCTGTAATGGTGCCTGTCGCGTTCCAGCATCGACAATAATAACCCGGTTGCTCGTGGATTGCCATCGGGATTAAAACTGAGCATGTCGTAAAAATCGAGCACATCAGCCGGGTATTCGCCAAAAGGAATTCCTGATATCACCGTGCGGGTATCCATATTTACCACATTGTCGTGCTGTAAAAATGATTTGATCTGCCCCAGGGTGAGCCAGCAAAAGTTATCATAAACCGGAATCTTTTCCCCTTCAGGTATTTCAACGATCATATTCCGGTTACGCTTCCGCAAAAACCGCGCACCCTGCTCGCTTTGCAACTGGTCGAGCAGCACGTCCACTTTTTTCTCTCCGTTGAAATATTCAAGATATAGCGGCTTTTTCCCTTTATGCACCTGCGAATAATTGCTTCGTGTGGCCTGCAGGGTTGGCGAAAGTTGTACCACGTTGAGGTTGCCGGGCTCGATTTTGGCCTGCATCAGAAAATAGAGGATGCCGTTTTTCTTTTGGGTAAGAATGCCAAGAAATCCAACTTCAGGCTGGTTAATGATGGCTTGCTCCCACTCAGGAACACTTCCCCAGTTGGTTTTTATCCGGATGCCCTGGATGGAAAAAAACTTCCCGCTTTCATGAACCAGGTTGGTGGTTTCCGGATCGAAATACCAGAATTTTAATTGATCCAACGGAACCTGCTCAAGGTTAACATGCACCTTTTGGTTCATCTCCCTGAGCCATTCCAGGAACTGATTAGACGGCATCAAAGGATTCTCAAGTGTTAATGCCGATTTGAGAAAGGCGATATTTTTGGTGTTTGTTTCCATGAGCGATTTACCGAAAACCGTGTCAGCAACTCAACGTCTTGTTACATCAAAATTCATCAGGATTGATAAAATAATCCTCCTGAAGCTGCAGCTGTTCGTACTTTTCGCAGTCGATTTCCACCTTGAGCGGTTTTGAAGGTGCCGGGAAGGGATCTTTTGAAATTGTGAGTGATGTATCCGCGTAAACACGCTGCATGTAAAGCGCCCAGATAGGAAGCGCCATATTGGCCCCCTGCCCCAGCCCGATGGTACGAAAATGCGCACTACGATCCTCACATCCCACCCAAACGCCGGTGGTGAGCTGCGGCGTAACGCCCATAAACCAGCCATCCGACTGGTTTTGCGTGGTTCCGGTCTTTCCGGCAATCTCATTCCTGAATCCATATTTATACTTCAGCCTGATTCCGGTGCCGGTTTCCACAACCCCCTGCATGAGATTGAGCATCAGGTAAGCAGTTTGTTCATCCATGGCCTCGTTGGTTTCCGGAGCAAACGATTCGATCACATTCCCGAATTTATCTTCGATTTTGGTGACAAAATACGGCTTTATATGAATTCCCCGGTTGGCAAACGTGTTGAAAGCGCCCACCATTTCGTACAGGGAAATATCAGGGGTACCCAGCGCAATAGCCGGAACGGCAGGTATTTCAGTAGTTACCCCCATCTTTTTCGACATCTGGATAACCGCCAGCGGCGAAAAGCGTTTCATCAGGTATGCAGAAATCCAGTTTACCGAATGTGCCAGTGCCCATTTTAAAGTTACAAGTTCCCCTTCTTTTTCACTGCTTGAGTTCCTTGGATTCCAATACGTTCCATCCGGTAATTCTATGCTTATCTGATAATTTGGTATTTTGGTACATGGCGAAAATTCTCCGGTGGCAGCGCCTTCCTGCATGGCCAGTGTATAAAGAAAAGGTTTGAAGGTGGACCCCACCTGGCGACGGCCCTGGGTTACGTGATCGTATTTAAAATACCGGTAATCGATACCGCCTACATACGCCCTCACCTGACCGGTTGGCGGATCAACCGACATCAATCCGGAATGCAGGAAAAACTTAAAATACCGGATGGAATCCATGGGTGACATCACCGTATCGATATCTCCTTCCCACGAAAATACCCGCATGCTAACCGGTATCTCAAAAACTTTTGCAATCGAATCATGGTCAATGCCGGCAGCTTTCATTTTTCTGTAGCGCTCACTGCGGCGCATGGCCGTATTCATGATACGCTCCACCTGGTCTTTGATGGTGTCCGGTTCGAAAACAAAAGGTGCATATTTCCGGCCTTTCCAGTGTGCAAAAAATGCGGGCTGTAAATCTTCTGATAAATGTTCGGTTACTGCTGCCTCAGCGTGGGCCTGTAAACGTGAATCGATGGTGGTGTATATGCGCAGGCCATCCCGGTAAAGATCGTATGGCGTGCCATCGGGTTTAAAATTGTTTTTGCACCAGTCATGCATTTCACCCCTCAAAAACTCTTTAAAATAGGTAGCCGTGCCAATGTTATGGTCAACACGCTGGTATAGCAATCCCAGCGGTTTCGGCTTTAGTGTGTCGGCTTGCTCCCGGGTGATATAACCATATTTCACCATCTGCGAAAGCACCACATTGCGGCGCTCCCTGGTAAGCTCGGGGCGGCGAAGCGGATTGTAAAGCGATGGGTTTTTAACCATTCCGACAAGCATGGCAGACTGCAATAAATCCAGTTCGCCGGGCGTGGTACTGAAATAAACCCTTGACGCCGACTTGATACCAACAGCCAGGTTCAGAAAATCGATCTTATCGAGATACATGGTGATGATCTCTTCCTTGCTGTAGCGTTTTTCCAGCTTCACGGCAATCACCCATTCCTTAAATTTCCGGAAAGCAAGCTCGATTGTACTTTGATTGTATTCGCGCGGAAAAAGATTTTTGGCCAACTGCTGGGTTATGGTACTGCCACCGCCCTTATCCTGCCCCGACAACGCACCATACATCACCCTTAGCAAAGCTTTTACATCGATACCCGAATGCTCCAGGTAGCGAACATCCTCGGTGGCAATCAGGGCTTTGATCATATTCGGAGATATTTCGGAATAGTAGCTCTTGCTGCGGTTTTCTATATAATAGGTTCCCAGCAATTCATTGTCGTAGGAAATGATTTCGGATGCCAGGTAAGTTTGCGGATTTTCAAGCTCCTGGAAGGAAGGCATAAAACCGAACCAACCCAACGATATGCCGACAAACAGCATAATAACCCCCACGAAACCCGCAAGGATAATGGCCCAGAAAGCAATGATGAATTTTTTCTGCTTCCGCCTTTTCCGTGTGTTTTCCTCAATGATATCCACTTTCGATTTGCCATCATCCTCATCAGGCTGGCTTTCCGGGGTCATTTCAACCGGGTCTTCATCCTGCTTCACGTTCTCGTCATTGCCACCGGAGCCCGTTGGCGGGACCGCCCCGTAGCCCGATTCCTCATAATGGCTCTTTTTCCCTTTATGATCCGGATGGTCATTACCGGTATCTTTATGATTTTCGTTCATCAATTATGCAGTAATTATCTGATTATAATTTTGAAAAAAACTAACGGCAGAACCATCATTTTGATATTGCAAATCTAAGAAAATGCTCATGTTTTGATGTTTAATCGGCATAAGTAATTCTGATCCCAACGTCTGTGATGCCTTTCAACTTATCCTGTCGCATGGCCTGGAGAATCCTGAAATGATAAGTTCCGCTCAGCGGGAACACAAGATTTTGCCTCACCATGATCTGATTATCCTTAATGGCGCCAAACCCTTTTCCCAGCCATTTCCCCTCCCGGTTGGCCAGAATCAACTCAAGGGTATCGCGGGTCATGTTTTTATTTGGTAATGTTGTTATCAGAAAAAGGTAAAAATTCCGGTAGGGATAATCGTCGTTGTTGCGCAGGGTAACGTAGAAATCGTAAGCCCTGGTGGTGTCGTCAACCTGAACCGTGAATCCCGCAGTTGAATCCTTATGCCAGCCATCTTTGGGCAGCTCCAGCGACTGGTCATAAAACCGATCGGCATCGCATGACCAAAGCAATAAAAACACTGATGAAATGGCAAAGCCAGCCAGGACTTTCAAATGTGTTGGTGCTTTTGTTTTCATGGACTGCAAAGGTACATTTTAAAACATTGTAAGTGCAAAAAACCACGGTAATTCAGATGCAATCACGGGTGGTTCTTACAAAAACAAACCAAACGTAAAGGGGTAATAAATAGTTTCTTAACCCGGTTAATCATTTATATCTTTGCCAGCACATTATCAGAATTCACTGAATACAAACCCATAAATAATTGAATCATATGACGGAAAAAATCACTTCAAAGATGGCCATCGAAATGGAAGATAAATACGGTGCACACAACTATCATCCGCTACCAGTGGTATTGTCGCGGGGCGAGGGGCCTTTTGTATGGGATGCCGAAGGAAAACGGTATTTCGATTTTCTTTCTGCCTATTCTGCTGTAAACCAGGGTCATTGCCACCCACGAATTATCAATGCCCTTTCCGAGCAGGCACGCACACTTACCCTCACATCAAGGGCTTTCTACAACGATGCGCTGGGACCCTACGAAAAATACATTACCGAATTTTTTGGTTACGATAAAGTGTTGCCGATGAATACCGGCGCCGAAGCTGATGAAACCGCCATTAAGCTTTGCCGTAAGTGGGCTTACGAGAAAAAAGGCATCGAAAAAGATATGGCTAAGATCATCGTTTGCGAGGGGAATTTCCACGGCCGCACCACCACCATTATTTCCATGTCAACCGATCCGGATGCCAAAGGTGGTTTTGGGCCTTACACACCCGGTTTTGAAGTGGTTCCTTATAATGATATTCCGGCTCTCGAAAAAGCTCTTGAAGACCCGAATGTAGCCGGTTTTCTTGTAGAACCCATCCAGGGTGAAGCTGGCGTTTACGTTCCGGAAGACGGTTACCTGAAGAAAGCATATGACATGTGTAAGGCCAAAAACGTGCTTTTCATTGCCGATGAAGTCCAGACCGGTATTGCCCGAACAGGTAAACTTTTGGCCTGCGACCACGAATGTGTTCGTCCTGATATTGTGATTCTTGGCAAAGCCCTTTCGGGTGGTGTATTCCCGGTGTCTGCCGTTCTCGCCGATGATGAGATCATGCTGGTGATCAAGCCCGGGCAGCACGGATCAACTTTTGGTGGCAATCCGATTGCTGCAAAGGTTGCCATAGCAGCATTGCAGGTGGTAAAAGATGAGAAGCTTGCCGACCGCGCCGAAGAACTCGGGAAAATTTTCCGTCAAGAAATGAAATCCGTAAACTCGGAAATGATAGAACTGGTTCGTGGTAAAGGACTGTTGAATGCCATCGTAATCAAACCAAAGAATGGAAAAGAAGCCTGGGATGTTTGCGTGAAAATGGCCGAAAATGGCTTGCTGGCAAAACCAACCCACCAACATATTATTCGTTTTGCACCACCTTTGGTTATTTCTGAAGCCCAGCTTCGTGAAGCACTCGAAATCATCAAGAAATCCATTCAGAATTTCGAAGCCATCGAGGCTGCATCATAAAATATTTGATAATGAAATGATTACTCTCAGCCAAT
>JAGYLT010000105.1 GCA_018400545.1 Bacteroidales bacterium | reverse complement strand
AAAAATATTGTTTTTTTACCTTTAACTCATTTCTTTTCTCATCACATCGATACCCTGCCTTACAATGGTCTGAATTTCGGTTTTCGAGGTGTCGATGTATTCAACCAGTGCAAAATCCTCTTCATCCACTTCGTAAATACCAAGTTTTTCCATAGCGTCGATATCCTCCACCATAATGGATTTGATCAACTGCATCGGGTAGATGTCGAAAGGGAAGACCTGTTCCATTTTGCCTGTCATTACAAAAGCCCGGTTGCCACCGTGATAATTGGTGTCGAGGCGGTACTTTTTATTTTTGGAACTGAGGAAATTAGGGAAGGAGCTGGAGAAGCTGAACTTATCGAAACCGGGCAATGCCCAGCCAAACATTTCATAATACTCTCCTTCGGGAAGCACGGTCACCTGCGAATCATAGAATCCTACAAAACCGATTCTGTCGATTTTTCGTCCGGTGAGAGGGTTGCCTGAGATGTATCTAACGGGTACCTCTTTAATATTGTCTTCGAGCATTTTGTCGATGGAAGCCCCGATTTTTGTTTTGAAGTATCTCGGCTTTTTTACTTCCGAACCTGTGAGCGCAACAATGCGTTCGGGATTCAGGTGCCCTTCGAGGAACAGCCTGCCGATGGTTAGTACTTCCTGTGGCCGCAGGTGCCAGATCACTTCTCCCTTGTTAAGCGGATCGATTTTGTTGATTTGTGTTCCTACATTACCGGCCGGATGCGGGCCTTTGAAGTAGTTGATCTGAACATTTTTTGAATTGGTGAACACTTTGGATTTGGCGTCACCGGCGGGAAGGTTCAGGTGAATGGTTCCGCTGGTGAGTTTTTTCAGCGCATCAATCCCGGCCTGGAAAGCTTCACCCTGGCCGTGAACGATCATGTCGTAGTCGGGCGCCAGTGGTGAGGTATCGAACCCTGAAATGAAAATGGCCTTCGGGTCGTCGTCCGGATTGGCAACCACCGTGTAGGGCCGCTGCCTGATTACCGGCCAAACGCCGCTCTCGAGCATCTTGTTAACGATTTCCTCGCGTTGGAGTGCGTTGGGATCGGCCTTTCCAAAGTCAATGTATGATTGCTCCGCATCGGCTTCGATGGTAACCTCCAGCAAAACACGCTTGGCTCCGCGCCTTACTTCTTTAACAGTTCCGCTAACGGGTGAACTGAACCTGATGTTGTCGCGGTACTTGTCGTAAAAAATTTGTGTACCGGCCTTTACCTTGTCACCCTCAAGGACGAGTAGCTTGGGAAACACACCATGAAAGTCGATGGGCTTAATGGCGTAGTGCCCCGCCTCAAATTCGGTAATTACTTTTTCAGCCTCCCCCAGTAGGTTGATGTTTAAACCTTGCTTAATAGTGATAGTTTTCGACATATGTTTAATTCAAAATGGTACCTGTATTTATGAATTTTATGCAAAATTTCGCGAAAAGCGGTGCAATAATATGAATTAAAATGTATTCATTTTGGCCAGCTTTTCAATTTTAATTCACTGCATGTTAATATTTAGCCCTTTTTGATACATCTGATTAAAAAGGTTGATTTAAGTCAGGTTTTTACTTGTTTTCGAACATACTAACATTGACGCTGATAACAAATTCGGTTTGCAAAAATATGTATTTATTTGCGTGTATTGTTAATCCATTAACAAAAAAAATATTGAAGGGTTTAATTGCCGAAATAAGAAATTTAAAAAGATTTATTCACTATTGCCCGGTTTTTGATTAAAGACGGAGATTATCGCTATTTTTGAAAAAATTCTACATCATGCACAACACATTTTTTTTAGTGAAATTCCTTTTCGCCATGATCTTTTTTACCGGGGCTGTTTTCACAGGCCTGGCCCAGGATTCAGAATCGGTTGACTATTACCAGGAGAACTTTGTAAGAAATTCTGACTACATCTACAAAGACAATATAAAAACGGTTTTGGTTTACAAAGAAGGGGAGGAGATGGAGGAGCCGATTTTATTTTTGAACTCTGACGAGAAGCTGATGTTCAGTTTTGATGATCTGGATGCCGATTACAAAAAATATGAATATACCATTATCCATTGCGATTCCGACTGGAATGAGTCGGACCTGATGCCCAACGAATATCTCGAAAGTTTTCAGGATGATTTTATCGACAATTTTCAGTATTCGATGAATACCCTGCAGGGATATACCCACTACTGGAAAACCCTGCCCAACGACATCATACAATGGAGGCTCTCAGGAAACTATTTGCTCAAAGTTTATCTGGACGGAAATCCTGATGATGTGGCCTTTACCCATCGATTTTTTGTGGTTGAACCCAAAGTAACCGTAATGGCAAGGGTAAGGAAGCCTGCAAATATTTCAGAGCGCGATTCAAGGCAGGAAGTCAGGTTTAGTATTCAAACCGCGGGATTGCCCATTAGCGATCCGTATCGCGAAATTGACGTCACCATCCGCCAGAACGGCCGCTGGGACAATGCCATCACAGATTTGCAGCCACGCCTGATCTCAGGAACAGAATTGATTTACGATCATGATGGGATCAATGTTTTCGACGGAGGCAATGCTTTCCGATATTTCGATATGAAGAGCCTGCGATATAATTCCTTCAGGGTAGGTGCTATCGAATACACGCCTCAGGATGGCTACCAGGTTTTTTTGCACGATGACGAAGTAAAAAACAAGCAGGTTTTCGAGAACGTGCAGGAAAGCATGAACGGCCGCTTCCTGATCAAGACCGAGGATATGTACAACACCCATTTTGAGGCTGATTATGCCAATGTGCATTTTTTTATTCCATACAAAACACCGCTTATTCAGGGAAATTTATACATCATGGGCGGCCTCACCTACTGGCAGTATCTGCCCGAAGCCAAGTTATCGTACAACTACGAACGGGGTGGTTTTGACGGAACGCTGTTTCTCAAACAGGGCTATTACAATTATCATTACCTGATGTTGCCGAATAACTCGAAAGTTGGTGAATTAGAAATGATGGAAGGGAATTTCTTTGATATGAACAATGAATACAGCTTTTTTATTTATTACAAGCCGCTGGGTGGAAGATACGACAGGCTTGTGAATGTTACCCGAATCCTGACCTTTCCGAATTAAATTTTCTTCACTGGTTTTTTCATACAACCCTGAGCATGTTTCGCCGGAACAG
This sequence comes from Bacteroidales bacterium, assembly GCA_018400545.1. Next base: position 4,436 of record JAGYLT010000105.1, on the reverse strand, counting down.
TACCGCTGAAATTATGCTCATAAGGATTCCGATTAAAAACAGTATCCCGACTTTGGTCATAACAGGCCCCATCGCTGCATCGCGGCCCAGCACATCAAAAAAGCCCTGGATTGCCCAGTAGTTAACAGATACCACCGACATTTTTTGCATGATTTCAGGCATGAAAAAGATCGGGATCATACTTCCCCCAATGGCCGACATAATAAGTATAATGATTGTCGAGAGGCTTTCGGCCTGCTTCCGGCTGGTACTGATGGCCGCAATAAAAATCCCAAAGCCAGAGCAGGCAAAGGCTGTGGCCAGAATGACCATGAAGAGATAGAAAATGTTCCCCTCCAGGTCGAGGCCCAGTACGAGGATCGAGAATAGCAGCATTACAACAAGTTGGAAAAAACCAACAACAATGGCATTGACCATTTTTCCGAATAAAATATTCAACGGGTTCACCGGAGAATAGAGCAATCGTTTCAGGGTGCCGTCTTCACGTTCGGCGAGTATGGAACTTCCCATGGCGGCCACACTGAAAAGCAGCATCATAACGGCGGTTCCGGCAAAGGACTGGATCAATGCCCAGTTCACCGATTTTTTTCTGGAAAGTGCGGTGATCTCCAGTCCGCCTGTGTTATCCATAATATTACCATTCGATTCGCCCTCAGCCGGTTCAAATTGCATAGCGATCTCTTCTTCGATGCTGGCCATGATCTGAGGGTCTATGTCAGGATAGCGGCTGTTGACCGATTTGATGATTTTCTTTTTCATGGATTGCGATCCAAGCACTTCCATCAGGTTGCTGATGAGGGCGTATTGCACCAGACCGGCTTCCATTTCGCGGGCTTCGTCATAAAACAGTTCGATGGGTTCTTTATGTCCGGCCTCCACTGAATCGGCAAAGCCCTTGTGAAGAACCAGCATAGCCAGTTTATTGCCATTCATGATTTCATTTTTCCCGGTTTCGAAAGCGATGGGCGAAAGTTCAATTTCCTCCAGGTTATCCAGTTTGGTGATGATGTCCTGCGAAGTAGCCGTACTGTCGTTGTCGGCCACAAAAATGCTCACGGGATTTTGCGCTGACTGATCTTCGCCGAGTCCGCCAAATGCCAGGCTAAATAATGTGATTAATGCAATGGGCAGCAAAAATGAAAGCAATACCGCTTTAATGTCCCGCAAAAATATTTTCAGGTCTTTTATGGCAATCTTAATCATATTAATTATTGTATTTCAATGTTTTAACTCAGCTCACCACTCACCACTCACTCCCTCAACTTCCTCCCGGTTAATTTCAAAAACACTGTTTCCAGACTGGCCTGCTCGATGGCAATGTGCGTTATGGCGCTGCAAGATTGGGTGCATTTTTTGATTAAAACAGGCAGTTCCCTGGATACATCCCGGGCGTTAAATATCAGTCTGTCTTCCAAAATCTGGATGCGATCGTTGAATTCTGTTTTCATTTCCTCCAGAGCGTGATCGTTTTTCTTCTCAAACCGGATTACAATGTTTTGTTCTGTACCTGTGGTTTTTCGCAGTTCTTCGAGTGTTCCGCGGGCAATGATTTCACCATGATCGATGATGCCGATCCGGTTGCAGAGTTTTTCCACCTCATCCATGTAGTGGGTGGTGTAGATGATGGTCATTCCGGATTCAGAAAATTCAGCCAGTACATCATAAATTTTATGACGGCTTTGCGGGTCAACGCCAACTGTGGGCTCGTCCATCAGCAAAATGTCGGGTTGGTGAAGCATGGCGGCGGCGATATTTATGCGCCGTTTCATTCCGCCCGAGAAAGTTTTGATGAGCGCGTTTTTCCGGTCCTGTAATTCAAACAATTTAAGCAATTCCTCGGCCCTGTCGGCAGCTTTCGATTTTGAAATGTTGTAAAAACTGCCCCAAAAAACCAGGTTTTCTTTTGCGGTGAGTTCCTCATAAAGCGCCAGTTCCTGTGGGACAATCCCGATGGATTGTTTGCATTTTGCGGGATCCCGTTTCAGGTTAAAACCGTTAATGGTTATTTCTCCGGCATCGGGTTTTAATACGGTGCTCAATATGTTGATTGTGGTGGTTTTTCCAGCGCCGTTGGGGCCAAGCAAACCAAAAAATTCACCTTTTTCCACCTCAAGGTCAATTCCTTTAACGGCTTTCAGTTTGCCAAATGATTTCCGGAGGCCTTTAATTGAGATAATCTTCATAAGCAAGTCAATCGCTTTTCAGCAAATTTATGTAAAGTGCAACAGGCAGTCGTCGATTTTTCAATTTATTTGGGTAGTGGCTTTCAGTTTATCGCCAGTTTTATGTTTTGCAACTCCTGACACTGATTTCCAAAAACCATCAAAATATATAATCCTTCCGGCAATTGGCCGGTATCAATCTGAATAAGCTTTTCGCCGCTACTGACATGTCTGCTTATTTGCGGTTTTCCCTGATAATCATAAATCACAAATTTGTCGATAGGCGCATTTTTTGTTTCGATGAAAACGGTTTGATGGGCCGGGTTGGGGTAAACCAATATTTCGAAATCAACAGGGCTAAACCGGGAAGTATTTAATGGATTTATGAGTCCGTTGATGTCGTATTTACTGAAAAATTTCCAGATTTCAGCAGAAGCGTCGATATCCTGATTTGTATTACCTGAGCCACTTGGAAATGCTGATCCCGGCCAGGTATGTCCGCCGTTGATGATTTTGAAATGTTCCACAGTAACTCCGTTTGATCCGTTACCATAAAAATGCAGTTCTGCGGTGCAGCCATCGTTTGGGTCAATATCCGGGATTTCGGAAATCTCCGGCACTTCATTACACTGGTTAAAATTGACCCAAAAAGCGAGTGTGTTAGGTATGGATTCCATAAAAGCATTCCCGTTGTAAGGGACCACAAAATCAGCGGTACCATGAATTTCCATCACCGGCATGGGATGTTCCGGTTCGCAATTGCCGGACTGATTCGTGTTCATGGTTCCCGTAACGGAAGCGATGGCTGCAATGCGGTGGCTCAGTTCGCAGGCAAGCGTATAGCTCATAAATCCGCCGTTTGACATGCCCGTGCTGAAAACCCGGTTCGGATCAATGTTATAATCCACAGTCAGCGAATCGATCAACGCTTCGGTAAACCCAATGTCGTCAACATCGCCGCCCCAGTTGGCGTTCCAGTATGTGTTTCCAAGGCCGTCAGTGGTCCCCATGGGATGGACCAGCAGGAATCCGGCGGTGTCGGCAATAGTTCTGAAATCACCGTAATTCATCTGCTCAAATGCAGTGCTGGTGTAGCCGTGAAAATTAATCACCAAAGGGGTTTCCTGCGAGGGGAAATAACTGTCAGGGACGTACAGAATGTATGAGCGTTGCAGGCCATCGTGCACGATTGTGTCGTAAATGGTTTCCTGTGCAGATGCTGATGTTACAATAAATAGATAAATAAAAATAAAAACGTATTTCATGGTCATACTTTTTTAGATTGGGCTTCAAAGTTATAATTAAGTTTCAAGTTCGATTTATTTCGAAAGGATTTCAATTGGGTAAAATCCATTGAAAATTTCCTGATATTTGTATTTCTGTTGTTAATTTGCAACGAAACAATTCATTAACGATATCTGCCATGAAAAGAATATTCTTCATGTTCTCTTTTGCTGTCTTCGTTTCTGCCGCGGGCTGGTTTTTGCAATCATGTTCCACCGTTCCGTTAACCGGGCGTCAACAGCTCAGCCTTTTACCTGAGTCGCAGTTGGTAGCCATGAGCATGACCAGCTACGATGATTTTTTGCGTGAACATAACCTATCGGACGATCGACGCAAAACCGATCTGGTGAAAAGGGTCGGTGATAACATCGCCAAAGCTGTTATTGAGTATATGGGTGATAATGGCATGAGTTCCCGCATCGACAATTATGAGTGGGAATTCAACCTGGTGGAAGAGGATGTGCCCAATGCATGGTGTATGCCGGGCGGCAAAGTGGTGGTTTATACAGGCATTTTGCCTTACACGAAAACCGAAGCGGGACTGGCCGTGGTGATGGGACATGAGATCGCGCACGCTGTGGCCCGCCATGGAAACGAACGTATGAGCCAGGCCATGCTCATCGAAACCGGAGGACTGGCTCTGGCTGCTGCGGTTGATGAAAAACCCGAAGAAACCAAAAGCCTGTTTATGATGGCTTACGGTGTCGGGACTTCAGTGGGTGTAAGTCTGCCCTATTCGCGGGCTCACGAAACAGAAGCGGATAAACTGGGGCTCATTTTTATGGCCATGGCAGACTATGACCCTACAACAGCCGTTGAATTCTGGCAACGGATGTCGGAGTCAGGTGGCCGGAAACCGCCGGAATTTCTGAGCACGCACCCTTCCGATCAAACAAGGATCACCGATTTAGAGGCGTTTTTGCCTAAAGCCCTCCAATATTACAAAGGTGGACGTGGAAGGCAATAGTATGGCGCCCTGCTATTTATGGA
>JAGYLT010000104.1 GCA_018400545.1 Bacteroidales bacterium | reverse complement strand
AACAGCTGCTCCCAGCGGGCCCAGGTCATGATGTAGGCACACGCCCTTGAATTTCATGGATACGCCATTCAGTTCAAATCCTTTTTCGGGTGTATAACTGATTTCGCGAATCCCAAAACGAACAACCTCAGTGTCCTTCAGGGTTTCTCCCTGGTAAAGGTTTAATTCAGCGGTATATAGATATGGAGTATCAATATCCCACAATTCCGGATTTGGTACAGCAATGTTTTGTTCTATCTCATCACCAAACCTGTCGCCGGCCGTATTTTCAGCAGCCACATTACCCACGGCATCCCGGATGATGGTTTTGATGGTCAGGTTTTCGCCCTGAACACGGGAACGAATATTCACTTTTGCAAGATCACCGGCAATATAAGGCGTGGTAATAAAATGCCCCCAGTGTTTGAAACTCTCCTTTTCTTTCACAATCAACCTGACCTTGCGATAAAGCCCGGCTCCCGGATACCAGCGCGATGATTGCGGCTTATTTTCCAGCCTGACTGCCACTACATTTTCCCGGTTAAAATAAATGTTCTCTGTGATATCAAAATAAAAATAGCTGTAGCCATAAGGCCGGTAACCCACCTTTGTTCCATTCACAAAAACCTCTGCATTGCTCATGGCTCCATCAAAAGTGATCAGGACTTTTTTGGTGCTTTCATTTTCTTCAAGCTCAAAAGTTGTGCGGTACCACCCTACCCCGATATGCGGCAGCGCACCTGTCCGGCCTGTTTTTTCGGAAGCAATCTTTTCGTTGTTCTGCTCGATGATCATCACCTGCTTATCGTGCTCCTCATCAAACGGCCCGTAAATGGCCCAGTCGTGTGGCACAACTACAGCTTCCCATTGCGTATCATTAAAGTCAGGATGTGAAGCCGACCCGGCAACTCCCTGGTGAAATTTCCAAACATCCAGCTCCTCTACCCTTCTTTGTGCAGCAACATTTAAAACGAGAGCAACCATAATTGTAAGCAGTAAAATTTCTTTGAGAATGGTTTCAAAATGAAACCTTTTCAATTGACATTTAAGATTTTTCATCGATAAATCATTCGTGTGAATATTCTGATTCAAAGCTACGAAATTTAAATTCTATAGTAAAAAAATAGCTTTTATTGAGATGCTTAATCAGCAAACAAATCCATATGCTTTGCATAATGCCGCCATTTTTCAACAGCCTTTTGCAGATCATCGGGAAGGTTGGTTTTGAAGAACAAATCTTTACCTGTGGTTGGATGTTTGAAGCCAAGAGACTGGGCATGGAGTGCCTGGCGTGGAATAAGCTGTTTGCAGTTTTCTACAAATTGTTTGTATTTTGAGAAAGTAGTTCCTTTCAGGATTTTGTCGCCGCCATAACGTTCGTCGTTGAATAAAGGATGCCCGATATAAGCCATATGCGCTCTGATCTGGTGTGTGCGGCCGGTTTCGAGGCGGCATTCAAGGAGGGTTACATATCCAAAACGTTCCAGCACTTTGTAATGGGTAACGGCGTGCTTACCCTGGGAACCGTCCGGGAAAACGAACATCTGCAGCCGGTTGGATGGATTTCGGCCGATGTGTCCCGTGATGGTTCCTTCATCATCTTTAAAATCGCCCCAGGCCAATGCCACATAGCTCCGCAGGATGCTGTGATCGAAAAATTGCTTACCGAGAATGCCCTGTGCAAGTTCATTTTTGCCCACCAGCAAAACACCTGAAGTATCTTTATCGATCCGGTGAACAAGTGCGGGAACAACTTCCGGTTGGTCTTTAAAATAGTATTCCAGTCCGTTCAGCAATGTTCCGGTGAAGTTTCCGTGCCCGGGATGCACCACCATTCCGGCTTCTTTGTTGATCACCAGCAAGTCATCATCTTCATATAAAATTTTGAAAGGAATATCTTCGGGGACAACCTCAAACTCCCTTACAGGATCGGGAAGCACTATGGAAACGACATCATTGGGATGGATACGGTGGTTGGGCTTTACCGGTTTATCATTTACCAGCACATTGCCTGATTTAGCAGCGTTTTGTATGCGGTTGCGGGAGGTATTTTCAAGGCGGTTGCTCAAAAATTTATCAATCCGCATCAGGCTCTGGCCCGGATCCACCACAATGCGGTGATGTTCATAGAGCTCCTCATCCTGCTCGTCGTATGGTTCGCGGATTTCATCGGCCATGACTATTAATTCCTGATCAGCAGCTTTTGCGACATGGAAGCATTGTTCACTCTGTCGATGATACGTACCACGTATATGCCGTCGTTGAGCAGTGATAGATTGATCTGCGGTGTATAACTTCCCCGGTAAACCTGCTGCCCCATCATATTAAACACTAAAATTTCCATTTGCTGCAGCACTTCTTCTTCGAGGGTGATATTTTGCGGATAGAGCGAATGACCGGGATATTGCATGAATTTAAGGCTGATAATTCCGTTACTGCTTGGGTTAGGAGCAATCCTGAACAAATCCATTGAACCTTTTGCTTCCTGAGGTTCATCTTCAATGATTCTTTTTCCGACCACCGGCCTGATCATTAACGAACCATTGAAGCTGGATTTTTGCCATTCGTTTCCGGTAACGTTGTAAAATATCTGGTTTCGGGCATTGTTATTGGCATCGAAGCCCACATTGAGGTTATGGCTGGTTAGCTGGCTCCATCCCACGTAAAACGTTCCCAGCACAGGAAGGGCTGTGTCCAGATGATAGGTATAAAACTGATATAAACTATCTGCAAATGCGGGCTTCTCTCTTTCCTGCATATATACTATATCTCCGGGAACACCATCCAGGTCGTTCCAGATCACCAGATTAAAAAACTGCACATTTGCCCCGGTGAGCGTTTTGTTGAAGTAGAATTTCACGGCCCGAAGCGTATCGCGGCGGTTCAGGTTAAAAGCATAAGCCAGTTGGGCGCCGGCGGGTGTAAGGCCATAGCCGAACTCCGGCGTGCCGTCATCATACGCATAATAGTTATAGAATTCCTGCCTGAAGGAAATCGTGTCGCTAAGCCCAAGAGCCTGATCGCCAACCAGGTGGTGGACAATATCAAAATAGATGCTGTCGCGATCACCAAATGGAGGAAAAACACCGTTAACCGCGGGTACTGCAAAAGGTGGAATTGTTGAATATCCACCTTCATTAAAGGGAACCAGGTCACCGGAGCCACCGTCCCAGCCAAATTCCAGCCCACCCAGATCGTTATACACATTGTATCCGTAAACGGCCGTTTGGTTGCCATCATCCAGGTTGCTGATATAATTGCGTATGCCCAGTTTTAATTCGTTCACAGGATCGTTGCTGTACTGATAAAAAGGCATACTTTGATAGCGACCGAGAAATGAAGGCGCGCGGCCTACAAATGTGATATCCTGGTGGGTTGTTTCTTCGCGGCTCCGGTTTCGGTCGAGCACAATGTAATCTACATTCCAGTAATCGCAGTTGCTTTGCCAGCTTTGGAGGTTTTCGGTAGAGATGCTGGCATAGTTGAAAAAACGGAACTGAAAATCGTTTCTGAACAGGTTGGTATCCACGATGGGCACAAAAACCTGCTGAAAATAAAAGGTGTCGTTCTGTAATCTGAAAGTGTCCAGTGTCATGCCTTTCGATGACCATGCATGCTGCCAGGTGGTTTCAGGTACAAACACCGAATCACAGGGCAAAACCACAGTATCGCCAGCATAAAGCGTATCCAAAACGCGAAATCCCCAGTTGGGATCGCAGGGCGTGAAAAGGGTGTCGCCTGGAAAAATGGTATCAACACCATAGATATCAACAGGAAAGGCGGTAGAATCCACACGGTCGAAAATAAACTCTCCGGTATAATAGCCAAACTGCAGCACCAGCGAATCCTGTGGTTGTGGATCGTTACCCACACCCTGCGGCTGATAGTAAAAACTCAGGTACACTGAATCTGCGGGCGTAAGCGCCTGGGGTTGCGGATTAAATATTGAATCGAGCCGGATAGGTTTTGAAGTTAACTGATCGGCAGCAAACTGCAGCGAGTTGGCGTTACGATAAATATCACCAAATTGGTTCACCGCATCAAAAGTGACTGCACCCCATGAAGGGGCAAACAACGGAACATCCTGATTCACATACACGTAAGAATCCATCCATCGCGATGTATCCGGATAAACACTTTTTTGCTTGAAATCATCAAAAAAAGGAAGCGACAGGGATTTCGGAATTTCAAACTTTGAAGATTTTAATTGTTTTTTTTCAAGAGGTGAAACGGGTGCTTCCTGCGTTTTTTTAAGTACAGGATTCTCCGAAAGCCCGGTAAGGAATTCCTGGGCCGGGATTTCACCAATTATCAAAAAGAAAAATAATATGCTAAAAAAATACCTGATCATTCCGGTTGATTTTCATTGGTAATGCTGTCGGTAGCGGGTTTTTCCCTGTAGGCAACAACCAGCGAATCGAAATTAAAAAATTTGTCGTTTCGGAACCACAAATCCACGTAAGTGCCAAACTCGGCTTTAATATCTTCTGCCGCCGGAGGCTGCTGCTCGTAAACCCTTGAATGGATCTTATCGCGTCCGTCAAGATATTTCAGATAGCCCACATTAAATCCGGAGTTATTCAAAATGCTGATGGCGTCATTTTCGGTCATACCAATTAAAAACGGCACATCTATTTTTTCATTGTTCAGTCCGCCTCCAAGAACGAGTTCTACCGGAGTTCCTTTTAAAATTTCGGTGCCCTCAATTATTGTATCCCCTTCGATGCGTTGTGCAAGTACAGCATTTTTCGCAAAATTGGGGACATATTCCAGTTTATCCAGTTTCAGGCTGTTGGCTTTTAGTTCACTCAGGGCCTGACGTAAAGATAGGTCAACCAAATCGGGCATCCTGACCATTTCGGGCTGAGAGGCTACGATGGTCACATAAATCTTACGTCCGCTTTTTACCTTCGAACCAGGCTGTGGATCCTGCAGCACAACTTCGCCTTTGTTGAAATGATCATCGTAAACCGAATCGATCACCACATAATTGAAATCACCCTCAAAATCCATTTCAGGAAGTTTATCAACGCGGATGCCTGTCAGTCCGGGTACTTTAATTTCATCGCCATGATCTGTGTAAAAATTCAACGCCTGCATGGTGAGCCAGATGATTGCGGCAACCAGGACGAAGGCAATACTTAAATGTTTAAAAAAAGCCCTGCTTAAGAGAAATTTAAAAAACCCCATTCAGTATCTGTAGTTAGAAGTACTTGTTTATTGCGGCCTGCAGAAAAATTAGTCAATATAACTTTTACCTTCCAAAAATATTGCAGCTTCAGGGCGCAAATGTACATCAAATCTTTTGTGTTTAAATGAGGTGCCACGATTGAAATTTTTCGGATAAAAAACGGTAATCACAGATATGATCATCAGCGATCAGCTACAGCGCAAAATGTAACCTGACTGTGTTTGCTCATAAATCAATACATTTGCCTGATAAAAATTTGACAGCGATGACTAAAAAGAAAATTGCCGTGATAGCCGGCGGAGATTCAGGTGAATTCGGGATTTCGATGAAAAGTGGCCAGGTGGTTGCTGAAATGCTGGAAACCGAAGATTATCAGCCCTTTTTGATTTTGATAAAGGGAAGTGATTGGTATTTTGAAAAGAAAGAAAATACCTATCCCATCGATAAAAATGATTTCTCTTTGGCGATCGGCGGGCAGAAAGTCACCTTCGATTGTGTGTTTTGCGCCATTCACGGCACGCCCGGCGAAAACGGGAAACTCCCGGCTTATTTTGAAATGCTTGGCATTGCATACACCTCATCCGATTCGCTGGTTTCAGCCCTTACCTTCAATAAAAATTTCTGCAACCGCGTAGCCGTTTCCTATGGATTGAGCTGTGCGGGATCGGTGCATCTGATGCGGGATATGGATTACGATTCCGAAGAAATCATCGAAAACCTGGGGCTGCCGGTTTTTGTAAAACCCAACGCGGGCGGATCGAGTGTGGGCATGAGCAAAGTTAAAAGTGCAGATGAACTAATTCCGGCCATCGACAGGGCTTTTCAGGAAGATGATGAAGTGCTGATCGAAAGTTTCCTGGAAGGCAGGGAGCTTACCTGCGCCGTACTCTCGCATCATGGCGAACTGATCGTATTGCCCATTTGCGAAATTATCAGTAAAAAAGAATTTTTTGATTTTGAAGCCAAATACGATCCGGCCCTGGCCGATGAAATTGTTCCTGCTGATATTTCGGAAGAGCTGGAAATTGACATCAAGAAAACCTCAGCCATGCTATACAAAACGTTCATGTGCAGGGGAGTCATCAGGGCAGATTATATCTGGTCGGAAAAAGATGAAACACTCTATTTCATCGAAATCAATACCGTGCCTGGTTTAACAAAAGAAAGCATCGTCCCGAAAATGGCCCGCGAAATGGGAATCAGCCTTACCCAACTGTTTACCATGATGGTTGAAGATGCTATTTCCTGAATAACCCAATAACTTTTGACTAATTAACCGCAAAGGCGGAGAGGCGCTAAGTTTCTTCTCTTTGCGACTTTGCGCCTCAGCGGTTCAAAATAAAACAGAAATTCTCCAAACTCCAACTCACTTCTCATCTCTTCTAACATCTCACCTCCAACTTCTCCCATCACCCTATCCATCCAGCCATTCCTTAAACTTCCCCACACGCTCGCGTGCAACCACCACATCGCCATCAATACCGTTAATTTCAATTTTCAGGCGGCTGTTCGACCAGGCATAGATTTTTGAGCATGCTTCCAGGCTCAGCAAATATTTTCGGTTTACCCTGAAAAACTTTTGCGGATCGAGCATATCTCCCAGTTGATCCAGTGTGTAATCGATAATGTAGTTATGATGGTCATCCGTAAAAATAAACGTGGCTCTGTCAAAACTGTAAAACGCCCTAACCCTTTCAATTTGAATGGTCTTGATTTGTTCCCCTACTTTTACCATGAAGCGGCTTTTGTAGTTTTTGTCGGGCATGGAGTTTTGAGACAGCAAGGCCATTACCGCCTCAAGTTTAGAATGATCGGAGGTTAGTTTTTGTAGTTTGTCCAGCGCTTTCGCCAGCCGCTCTTCTTCGATGGGTTTTAACAGGTAATCGATGCCATTGGTATTGAAAGCTTCGATGGCATACTGATCGTAGGCTGTGGTGAAAATGATCGGGCACAGAACCGGGATTTGTTTGAATATTTCAAAACTCAATCCATCGGCCAGTTGAATATCAGATAAAATCAAATCCGGTGAATTATTATCTTTTAGAAAATCTACCGAATCCCTTACAGATTCCAGCTTTCCCAGGATTTTAGATTCGGGTTTCAACTGGGTAATCAGTTTTTCCAAACGATTGGCCGCACGGGTTTCGTCCTCGATGATCAGTATTTTCATTGGCCGGCCTCCTTTTCCTGCTCATAGATTATTGGCAAATGCACGGCAAAATGATGCTCACCTTTATTGATCCTGATTTCCCGGTTTGTGAAATAGGAGAATTGTTGTTTTAAATTATTCAGGCCAACTTTTGTGGTTTCGTAATCGGCAATTTTTTCCTTCAACGAATTGGTGATCACCACGAAGTCATCACTTTTTGATATGATGATTTCGAGCGGATAGGCAGCCGAAACCTCATTGTGTTTCACGGCATTTTC
>JAGYLT010000103.1 GCA_018400545.1 Bacteroidales bacterium | reverse complement strand
GTTTTAATTTTCGTGGCTTTGGGGTGATATAATTCTGCAATCGGGCATTTTGTTGCGCAACTCTTCAACCTTTTCCTCAGGGATATTTGAATGGATATAAAGTGTGTTTAGATTTTTCATGTTTTTAATCGCATCCGGAAAACCCGCCAGGTTGTTCATCCAAAGTGTAAGTTCGCGAAGGTTTTCAAGCTTATCGAGGTTTGCCGGAAGGCTGGTGGCCGCATGAGCCGATATGTAAAGTGACTCAATTTCCTTAATGTCAGTTAAAGCATCAGGCAATTGGGTCTGTGCACCGGCATCAACATAAAACTGCCTTAGGTTTGGTATATTGGCAATGGTTTCCAGTGCCTTATCTGTATCATTCAGATCGGCCAGGCTCAAACTCAGGTACTCCAGGTTGGTTAGCTTTACAATTGAATCGGGAAGCGCGGTCAGCGGATTTCCATCCAGGGCAAGATATTTCGATGCGGTTAGTTCTGAAATCCCATCCGGAAGCCTTTCAAAGCCGTTGTTGCTCAGGAAAAGGTATTCGAGATTTTTGAGCTCCCCGATTTTTTCAGGAAGAACGGATATATTGTTTCCCGATAAAACGAGTTTGCGTAAATCTTTCAAACCGGTCATTCCGGAAGGAACTTCAGAAATTTTGTTTGCACTTAGATCAAGTGATTTGAGTTGCCTGAGCTGCCATACATTTTCCAGCCCTTCCTGATTTAAACCATTGTTGCTGAGGTCGAGCGATTCGAGGTTCTTAAAATCTTTAATTTCCTCCGGGATGCCTTCCTGTAAAAGTCCGGGCAGCGATAACGTGCGACTGTCGGCATTGCCGGCAGATTGAATTTTTAAAAGTTCGGTGGGACTCAGGTTGACAACTACGTTGTTCCGGTTGCTCACGTCCGGCAACTTTTGCGAGGTATAAACCACCGTTTTTTCTGAATGGTCAAAAGCTTTATGCAAATCTGTTGCTGTAAGTCCGCCGCCGGCCATATCGAGCAGTGCCAGGTTGGGCATCTTTTGTAAGGATTCCGGAACAAAACTGATCGGATCAATCCTGATGAAAGTTATATTTTCTGTTTTGTAATTGTCAGGATCAACATTTCCGCCCGATAAGATGATCCTTCGGGGCGAATGGCTGAAAACGCGGCAAAGCCAGTCGATATCGAGGCTGTCGTTTCCGCGCAGGTCGATGTATTGCAGGACTGCGGCCTCATTGATGTTTTCAGGAAGAGAATCGATGTTGTTGTTTTGCAGGTGAAGCTGTTGCAGATTGGTCAGGGTTCCAAAATTCAGCTTAAACTCAGCAATCTGGTTGTTTGCCGCGCTGAGGGTTCCGAGTTTCGACCGGCTAACAAAATCCAGATCAATACTTTTGAGGTTATTATCATCGAGCATCAGCATGTCAAGCCTGGCTAGTTCTCCCAGCGTTTCGGGGACCGAATCAATTTCGTTATCCGAAAGGTTCAGCATTTCCAGCTTGATCAGCGATTCTATTTCTTCAGGAATCAATTTAAGGTTGTTTCCCTGCAGGTACAATTTCTCAAGCGTAGGAATTTTGTTGATCTCATTCGGGATTTTGCCGATATCGTTGTGGCTCATGTCGAGCAGCAATAGCAGGCTCAATAGCTGAAGTTGTTGTGGTATTTCTTCAAAATTGTTTCCGGCCAGTTTCAGGCTGGTCAGGTATCCGATGTTGCTGAAAGATTCGGGCAAAGCGGATGTTCCGGTATAACTCAGGTTCAATTTATCAAGGAACACAAGCCGGGTAATTTCATCCGGGATAACCTTAAATGGATTTCCTTCCAGATTCAACTCCGTCAGCATCATCAGGGAATCGATTCCCGGGGGTAGCTTTTTGATGTTGTTGTTGCTCAGGTTTAACGCCGAAAGTTTTTTCAGTTTGTGGATGTCCGGTGGCAAACTTCTGATCTGATTGCCCGCCAAATTTAAAATCCGCAAATCTTCAAGTTTAATTATTGATTCAGGGAAATGATCGATGTTGTTATCTCCCAGATTCAGCACCGAAATATCTTTGATAGCTGAAAGTTCTCCGGGTATTTGTGAGATGTAATTTTTACTCAGGTCGAGTAGTGAAAGGTTTGTGTTTTGCCCGATGGATGGTGGTATCGCCGGGATTTTGTTATCAGCCAGATCGAGTGCCCTGAGTTGTGTTAACCTTCCGATTTCATCAGGTATGCTTGTGATTTTATTCCCGGAAAGGTTCAGCCATTGCAGGCTGTCCAGGGTTGAAATCCGGTTTGGAATTTCTGAAATTTCATTGTTGCTCAGGTCAAGTTCAGTCAGATATTTTATTTCGGGAATAAATACAGGAAAGTGGTCTAACAGGTTATCCGCGGCCAGCAACGACTTCAGGTTTTGGAGGTTTCTGAAAGCGTTATCGTCAAAATCACTGATTTGATTGTCGCTCACATCCAGCACATTCAGGCTTGAAATCACACTGATTTCTTCGGGAATTTCGGCCAGATAATTTCCGTAAACATATAGGTTGTTGAGGTTTGAAAGTTTGTCCAGCGAATCGGGCAATACGCTCAGGTTGTTGTTGCCCAGGTCGAGAATTTTCAGATTTTCGAGGCTGGTAAACGATTCCGGCAATTCCTTGATCTTATTGTTGTCGAGCAGCAGTATCCGCAATTGTGGCAGCGTTTCTACCCCGGGGGGCACACTGCGCAAAAAATTTCCACTCAGCATCAGGATCTTTACATCCTGGGTTTCCAGCAGGAAGTTCGAGATGTCATTATCCGGTTTGTTGCGCAAATCTATCGCCATGGTTTCGGCGGATACAAAGCCTGAGCCGTCAAAAAGCAGATATTCGGTGCCCAGGGTATCCAGCAGATAAGCTCGTTTATTTCGCTTTACCCTGGCAAGCCCGTATTTGTCGAAAGGCCTGGCCTCGGTGTATTTATAGCTGATGATGGCCGTTCCTTCCTTATCAATAAAGCCATAGCGGTTATCTTTATAGGCAAGCGCCATTTTATCATCATAAAAATAAAATGCCCCGATGATGCCTTCCTTCTGCCCGATGGCAGTTTCCAGATCGTCCTGCTGGCGTTGGATGGCTTTCCGGCATTCGTTTTTCTGTTCCATGGCCTTATCCTTTTGGTCCTGGTTGGTTGCCCAGTCGTAAGCCAGATCAAAATACTGGAACGCTTTGATATAATTCGGCGGGTCGGCGTTGAATTGATTCCGGCCTTTTTCGAAATTTTCATTAAACCCATCAGTCTGCGAAAAAGCCGGGAAACAAAGTAGAGCCAGTATGATCGGGAGTATTATCTTCTTCATAATTTACAGTTGAATGTTGTTTGCCTCGTTGAGCAACATTGTTGCCCTGGCCACTTCATTTTCATCCGGAATTTCGGCGGCATTTCTCCGGGTGCTTTCATAAAACCGGATGGCGTCTCTTTTTGTGTTATCGAACCGCCTGATGGTTTCACTTTTGTTGGGGTCCAGCAGGTAGGCCTTCTTCAGCATTTTGAGGGCTTTCACATAATCTTTCCTGCCTGTGAATATCCGTGCGCTGTCGTACAGCCCTGAGATCAAACTTGCCTTCGACGCCAGCAATTTACACGAATCAATTTTTCCAACCACAATTTTATACTTTGTGATGCTGTCCTGCCTGGCAATTGGCAGCAACGAATCCCGGTACCTTGCGCTGTTTGTTATGATTTCGTTTTTTACGGAATTGGTGAACAACTCCTGAATATTACAATTGCTGGTGGTATCGATCTCTTTCCCGGCAACCATGGTATGCAAATTCTTGATGGCTTCATTAAAATTTTCGATGGCCTTGGTGTATTGGGCGTTTTTCATGGAGGTTTCGCCTTTTTCTTCAAACTCCTTAAATTGCTGATTTTTGAAGTTGATATAAATCAGGGTGGCCTCACGCTGTTTATTCATCGTTTTGATGCTTTCCCTGGCGGTTGCGCAAAAATTCAGGTAGCCCCAGTATCCCAGCCCGAGCGAGATAATCAAAAACAAGGATATGATTCCGGTGATTGTCCGCTGCCAGCGGGTTTTGCGCCGCTGCACTTCCTGCATGCGCTCTACCTCTTTTTCGCGCTCCAGCCTTTCTTTCTCCTTTTTTTCTTCCAGCTTTCTCAGACGCTCTTCCTGCTCATATTTATTTTTGGATTCAAGGATGGGTTCAACAAGGGTGTCGTGGCTGAGCTCAAAACTAAACCGCCCGAAGCTGTTTCGCTCTGCACGCAAAAGATGGGTGTCCACAAGTTTTTTAAGCTGTTCGCCACTCAGAAATTCTTTGCAGATATTTTCATCGAGCGAAATCCTTTGCTTGCTGCGGATCAGCTCATCCTCGATCATCCGTTTGGCTTTATCCCGCGAATCCGCCTCAAGTTTCCGGATGGAATCTTCATAAAAATCGAGGAATATATTTTTAAAGTTGGGGAGGTCCTGTTTTTCAATTTCAACCAGCTCGCCCGCTGATTGCCCTTTTTTCTTTTGCTCCGCAATTTCTTCTATCCGGTGGCAAACGATCTGGAGCTGGGTGGTCTCGATATTCTCGGAGCCGGTTTCTTTTTTCGTGAGCTCATCAATAATTTTTTTGATGGCATCTTTTTGAAAAGTGTAGGGGCTCGTTTCAAAATCTTCGGATGGGTCTTTGGCCGGATTTACGATGGCTTCCCTGGCCTGATCGTTGGTGAGTGGCTTGATCTCGTAAAAAATTTGCTGAATGTCAGTTATTTTATCCGAAAGCTGATTCAGCAAGCTTAACCTGTCGGAGCGGATGGCGAAAACCGTTTTTATATTGGTTTTTCTGTGGATTTCGCCGAGCGCCTTCCGGTTGAATTTTTCGCGGTTTTTGCGGCGTGCCGGGGCAATGAGTTCCGCATAACGTTCGGGAACATTTTGTTCGGTGAGTTCGTAGAATTGCTGTTTGAAATCCTCGATCTCAGCCCTGGAATACGAAAAAAGTTCTTCAAACTGGTCGAAAACCAGGAAGTAGGTTTTGGGTTCTTCTTCGTCATTTTCGGATGCCGTTGCCTGTGAGAGCTGCAACTTCTTGAAATAGTACCAAAGTGTTTTGTGGTCTTTTTCTGAAGTTTCAAGTTCGTCAAGCAGGGTTGCGGGCATGTCGCCGAGCTTGCCGAAAGTATTTTCGAGTGCCGTGAGGACGCCTTCCGCCGGTGAAGGGGAATCGCTTCTTTTTGCGTAAAACCGGATGCTGACCGGGATAAAGTTTTCGGGCAGCCTGGGAATTACGCCCGCCTCCAAAAGTGAGGTCTTCCCCAAACCCGACTTCGAATACAGCAGCACTTTGCGTTCAACCCGAATCAGTGTGAGCAGGCGCTGAATATCGTGATCGCGGCCGTAAAAAATGCGCGACTGCTCTTTGCTAAATGGTGTGGCACCCGGATATCTTCTTTGTCCCATTTTTACCCCGCTATTCGTTTGTTGAACTTTTCGATCCTGGCTCCGATTTCCTGGATTTTATTTTCCATTTCGGTGAGATCTTCCAGCTTGTCTTCATCGGAAACCTTTATGCTGATCTGCTTGAGCGCCATAAAGTTGTTCTGGATAAATGTCGTATTCAGGTCACGGAATACTTCAGCTTCGATGGCATTGGCGGTGAGCCACTCAAGGAATTTCGAGTATTCGTTTTCAACGAAGGTGAATTTAAACTGCTTTTCGATGAATTTTTCGATATCCTGCTTAAGGCTTTTGTTGCCCACAATCAGGCGATGGCCGCCGCTTTTTTTCTGTTCCATGTCGAGGATGAAGAGCAGGAGCCTGTTGTACCATTTATCAAAATCAAACCCGATGAAGAGAAAATGCGTTGCATCCTGTATCTTTTTTTTAATTTCGGAGGGAATGGAAACTTTATTCAGGTACTGATAGAAATTTTCGTGGGTAAAGATATATCGTCCGTTTTCGGCAGCGCTGCCCAGGACGTTGTAAACGATGGGCCTGCCATTGTTGTTGGGGTCGATTTCCTGTTTGGTGCCATCGTAAAACAGGTAGGTGTGGTCGAGTGAAAAATCGTCGAAAATGCGATGAACAGTGTCGTCGGGGCAAAGCGAAACAATCATGTTAAACGGAAACTGGGCGAATTGTTCCAGCAGTTTGCGACCTGCCTTGTTTTCCCGGTGGAAATCCCGTTTGTAATAATCCAGGATGTCGTACATGATCTCTTCATCGGCCTCAGGCGAAAAGAAGCCCTCATTCTCCAGGAATTCAATATCGTCGAAATCCCCGGCAAGTTCGTTGTAAAATTCGCGGTGCAGCGATTTGCCCTCGGCGTTAACGGATATCTCCGGCCCGACAAACAATACACACCCCTGGTGGCGGAGTGCCTGCAGCAGCCTGCGCCATTTGACTTGCGAATATGTTGGATCATCAGGCGGTTCGAAGGGTTCGGGCTGGCTCGCTGAGGGGAACTTATTCTTGATCTGGTTCAACTGCTCCACCATCCCTTTGATTTCGTCGTTCAGGCTTTGCTTTTTTTGTTTAACCTCGGGAGGCAGGTCACCTGCAATGTTTATCACAACATCGCGGGCGTTGATGTCCTGAAGCACCACATTGCCATCGCCGGTTACATTGCTGGTATTTTCGCTCATATTACCTGCCAATGCTGATGTTTCCGTTCGAATCGATGTCCTGTAACGAGATGTTGTTGTTGCCGGTAACGTTCATTGTGTTGGTTTTGGTAACCATTTGAACACCTTCGCGGTCGGCTACTTTTTTCACTTCTTCCAGTTTTTCGGCAAGTTGTTTCTGGAGTTCTTCATCGTCTTCCAAAACAAACTCCAGTTTGTTTTTAATGCTGTTGATATCCTCGTCGGTCACCTCACCGTTTTCAACTTTTTCGAGTGTTTCCACCACCGATTTTTTGCCGCCCAGGGCATTTCCGATCCAGCCAAAAACCCCGTTCACAGTTTCGGCTACGGCCTCATTCTCCATCAATTTTTTTCCTCCCTGGATCAGGGCTCCTGTTAGTGCGATTATTTCCATCATATGTATTTTGTTTTATATCCTGTTCAAATTAATCTGTTTTGTTTTGTATAAACAATGTGCTCACAAATGTCCGGTATTTACTATGCGGAATTTATTAATGTTTCTAAAAATAGGATAGATGTTTGTTAATAATAAGTTAATTTTTATGGATTGTTGATTTTGCTTACTGTAATAATTCCCACAAATTCAGTGTTTTGTGTTTTTTGAATAACAGTGGATTATTTTATATAACTATTTTATAACATTTCTTTTATAGCTTATAATTCATCTGCATCGGTTAGTTCACGATAAATCAGTTTGCGTGGATTTTTGGTTTCAGGCTGCCCATTTTCGCGGGGGAACATGGCTACGGCTTTGCGCACGGCTTTGGGCCCGAAGCGGTTGCGGATGTGGTCGAGGGCCTGGTAGAGGCTCACCATCTCGGGGGTGTCTTCAAACAGGTCGAGTTGCTGGGTGCCGCTCACTAAGTGGCTGAAGCGCACCCCGATAAGGCGGATGAGCATGCGGCGCTGGTAGAGCCGGTTGAAAAGTTCGAGAGCCACGCCGGTGAGCACGTGGTCGAACGAAGTGTAAGGGATGGTTTTTTGCAGGGTGTGGGTGTCGAAGTTGGAGTAACGTATTTTCACGGTGACACAGCCGGTGAGCCGGCGCTTTTTGCGCAACTGGTAAGCGATCTTTTCCACCATGGCGCTGAGTATTTCGCGGAGGCGGGTT
>JAGYLT010000102.1 GCA_018400545.1 Bacteroidales bacterium | reverse complement strand
TAGTTTTTAACGGGAGCATCAAAATTCAGATTTGTAATAAAACCTAAAATCCGCAAGGATTTTTATTAGATCAATTTTTGGTGTTGACCCAGAACACAAAGCAACACCCATACGAATGATTTAAAATTCGTTTAATTCGTTCAATTCGATGATGATAAGAATAAGGTTGCGGATTCATGGATAAAAAAATAAATGGGCCAAATGCGCTGCCGCGCATTTGGCCCTTTCATATGGTTTATATTTTAAGTTACAGTTCAGATGTTTTTTGGAAAGTTACCAAAGGCAAAATGATGTGAGCCCATTAATCTCAAATTCCACCTTCAAAATTCTACCCTCTATCATCCAACCTCTTCTAACCTCTAACTTCTAACCTCTACCTTCTAACCTCTACCTACTATTCCACAATGTCAATCAGTTCCACATCAAAAATGAGTGTGGCAAAAGGAGGAATATCCCTGCCTGCGCCGCGCTCGCCATAACCCAGCTTTGAAGGAACAATCAATGTAGCTTTAGAACCTACATTCAGCATGGCAATACCTTCGTCCCAGGCTCTGATAACACGGCCCTGGCCCAGCGGAAATTCAAATGGCTGACCACGATCGAGCGATGAGTCGAATTTGGTGCCATCCAGCAGTGTTCCGGTGTAGTGCACAACCACCGTTTCGCCGGCCTGCGGTTTCGGGCCGTTGCCCTTTTCCTTAACAATCACATACAGGCCGCTCTCGGTAGGTTCCACATCAATATTATTTTCAGTAATATAGGCTTCAATTTCACCGGTTTCGGCTTCCTGCTTCATATCCATTTCAGCCTGCAGCTGTTCCTGGTATTCGGCTTCACTTTGCACATCGGCAATCCGCACATTGAAGTCAAGAATCATTCCCTGCATCCCCGGCGGAACCTGTTGTGATCCTGCCGTTTGTTTGAAAAATTTTTCGGCATCAAGCTCAAATACCACGCTGTCGCCTTTGTGGAGCATGCCCATCATTTCGTAAAAATCTCCCGGATAAACTGATTCGCGCTGTTGCAAAACCATTACGCCTTCAGGAATCTGATCGGTGTTAAACATCACAGAGTCCTCTTTTCCATAGGTCATCGCCAGCGATAAAATATCACCATTTTCAATCTTTCTGGCATCCTCGTTACTTTCAACCAATTTGTATTTCAAACCACTTTCGGTGGTTACAAACTTTGCTTCGCCGCCTCCTGAGAAACTATCGCAGGAAACTATAAAAATCAAACTTACCATTAGTGCCCCTACCAGGCTAAATCCTTTTTTAATCATTTTATTCAATTTTAAATTTTAAAAATTCTATTTCACTTCAGTTAATTCAAGTTCAAAAACAAGCGGTGAATAGGGTTTCACACCAGCGCGCTGCTGATCGCCGTAGGCAAGTGCAGACGGCACAACGAGCTGAATTTCCGCTCCTTGTTTTAGCCCGGCAAGGGCTTCATCCCAGGCTGCAATCACTTCACCGTCACCAAGTGTAAAGCTCACCGGAAGGCCTCTTTTTCGCGAAGCATCAAATATTTCTCCGTTAAGGAGTTTTCCGGTATAATGAACTTTTACCTTACTTCCAACTTTTGCTACAGGACCATTACCTGTTTTTAAGTGCACGACATAAAGCCCGGTAGAAGTTGGCTCTGCACTGATATCATTTTTTTGCAAATAGGTCTGCATTTTTTCAGGTTCCGACTTTTTGCGGTTTTCCAGATTTATCCGCTTCCGCTTAAGCGCTTCCGTTTCAGGCCTGATCTCCACAACTTTGATGTCGAAAAACAAATCTTTTGCATTTGTGGCATGATCAGGTACCTTCTCGTAGCCCATCATTTTCAGGAAAAAATCGGAGGTGTTGATCAGAAAGGAGGCGCTATCCTCCAAATGCAGCATCATAATGCCTTCCATCAGGTCGCCTTCATAAACCGGGTCGATCTGAAACGGGATGGCTTCGTTACCACCTTCATAAAGCAGGCTGTCTGCAGTACGGTAGTTCATTTGTACCTTCACCACATCGTATAATTTTACTTTGGGATTTTCCGGATGCTTCGAATGGAATTTGTAGCGCAGGCCTGACGGTGTGGATTCGAATCCTTCTCTATTGCCACATGCAGCAATAATAAGGATCATGAGCATCAATATGTACGGTTTTTGGTAGCGGATAATTGTCCGTTTCAAATGATTCTTATTTTAATTCAAGAAGCTCTACATCATACACCAGCGTTGCCTTTCCGGTGATTTTGTTCTGATCTCCCGACAGTCCGTAAGCAAGGTGCGAAGGTATAATAAATTTTGCACGGTCGCCTTCATGCAACAATAAAATACCCTCCTCAAGTCCGGTTTCCACGCCACCTCTGCCAATCATAAACTCCTTTGTTCCGGTTTCATCAGATGAATAAATCACTTCTCCGTTGAGCAGACTGACTTCATAATCGATAACCGCAATCTTGCCTTCGGAGGCTTTTTCACCTTCACCAATTTTATAAATCCTGTATCGCAATCCGGTTCCGGTTTTATCCATCTTCCAATTGTAACGGCGGATGAAATCCCTGATTTGCTGGTCTTCCGTTTTAACGGCCTTCCGGTTGGCATCAATCAACGATTCCTCCAGGTTTTGGTTTTGTGTAACCTTTTTCTCACCCGGGTTATCCGAATTGCTGCATGCCCATGTAAAAGCCAGTAGAACAGCGGACAGCACGAAAATCAGCTTACTCAAATGTTTGTGCAAACTATTGGATGACATAATCAAGTTCATGCTGATACAACGGCAAAATGGTTTTAATCTTTTCTACGGTTTCTTCCATTGTTTTGTAGGAATTTCCGCCGGCGGCATTCTTATGCCCGCCCCCTTCAAAATATTTACCGGCAATCTGATTGACAGCAAAATCTCCTTTCGACCTGAACGACAACCGGATCAGTTTATCGCGTTCGGTCATAAAAATCGACATGTTGATTTCTTTGATCGATAATGGATAATTTACCAAACCCTCGGTATCGCCGGTTTTATATTTAAACTGATCCAGTTCAGCTCTTGTTAGCCAAATGATAGCCGTATGAAACTCCGGCAACATAACAAGTTTTTTGTCGAAAGCATATCCCATCAGCCTCAGCCGGCTTTCCGAATAGTTGTCATAAATCAGCCGGTTAATATGCTCCGGAACTACTCCCCGCTCTATCAAATCAGCGGTGATGCGGTAAGTCCGGGCATTATTGCAGGCAAAGCTAAAAGAACCCGTATCGGTTACAATGCCTGTATAAAGGCTTTCGGCGGCAGGTTTGTTTACCAGCTTTTTCATGCCGCAGTTCTCCAGAAATTCATAAACAAGTTCGGCCGTTGAGGATACTGAAGTTCGTGAAAGACAAAAATCAAAATCTTCAGTTTCAGGGTTGGGATGATGATCGATCAATATCCTGGTAGCAGTTGAATTTCTTATGACTTTTTCCATACGCTCAACACGGGATAAGCCATTGTAATCCAGGCAAAAAATAATCCCGGCAGTTGAAAAAAGTTTATCCATTTCTGCTACATCCTGCTTATCGTAAATGATAGCCTGATCAGATTCAGCTATCCATTTCAAAAAATCAGGAAAACGATTGGGAAGCACCACTGTTACGTTTTCACGTATTTGTTTCAGGGCGTGATACATGGCCATGGCCGAACCAACGGCATCGCCATCAGGATTGTAATGCGATGTGATCAGGATATTTGAAGTGGTATTGATCAGGTTGGCTATTTTGGAGTAATCAGCAGATTTCAAAATTTTAAATTATTGATTTGTAATGATTTGACACTTTGCAAAAAGGCTGCAAAGCTATAATAAAAAACGTTAAATGCATGATTAAAAATCTGTTATTGCTACTTTTGCGCCACAACACATTAAACCTGATAAAATGGAAGGAAATATTACACTAACGATGATTAAACCCAATGCGGTTGAAAAAGGATTTACCGGAGCAATTCTGGCAAAAGTTAATGAAGGCGGTTTCAGGATTGTAGCCATGAAAAAACTGAAACTTTCCCGTGAACATGCCGAAGCTTTTTATGCAGTGCATAAGGGCAGACCATTTTATGACGGACTGGTTGAGTTTATGTCATCAGGCCCCATTGTTGCGGCTATTTTGGAAAAAGAAAATGCAGTGGAGGATTATCGCAAATTAATAGGTGCTACCAACCCCGACGAAGCTGAGCATGGCACGGTTAGAAACCTTTTTGGAACTGATGTTCAGAAAAATGCAGTGCATGGTTCCGATAGTGATGAAAATGCACTAATAGAAGCAAGTTTCTTTTTCTCTCAACTCGAACGATTTTAATCCTCAGGAAAATATTCTTTAAACCCCCGATCCTCATAAAAAATCACGATGCGTTCAATTTTACGATCGGATTTTTTATGGGGTTTTTCTTTTTCAATTTTCTGAGCCATTTTCTCAACCTCCCGCTCTGATGGCTCATCCCCTTTATTTTCAATGCGTTTAGTTTGGTTTTCTTCGGATTTAACCGCTGATGACTGCGCTATTTCTTTCGGCTCCGGCGGCAGATCAGAAATAGAAGCATCATTTTTAGTTTCGGCTTCATCTTTTTGTATTTCCGGTGAATCAAACAAAGTGTAATCCCTGGTCATCGATCCATTTCCATGCAGCAACCATTCCGTCCTGATCTCTTTAAAGCTGTTCAGGATTTTCATAACCAGGTCCAGACTGGCTTTATTCCTCCCCGAAAGCAAGTGTGAAATACTGGAAGGTTGTACACCAATTTTTTCGGCAAAAGTGGCATTTGTAAATCCCTTGGTTGATATTAACATTTCTATTCTTTCTCGCAGATCATCCATAAAAAATCCGATTAATTTACATTTGTAAATACAATTGTGAAGCGTTGTCAAATTTAATGATTTTACATTAATAACCACATATGAGATTTGTGAATTTATGAATAATTAATTTAGATGACTGCTATAAATTATTAATTACATGGTAGTTATAATATTTATTTTAGTTTTAATACCGATAAAGTCAAATTCGCAATTTTAATGCAACGAAAATTAAGATAAATAGTATAACTTACTGGTTATGTGTAGATAAATATGATATTGTTAAAATACAATGAATTACTCACTACACTTTACAATTATATCAACAACCGACCTAATTACATTTGTGAATATATTATTTGGGATTTACATGTGTATATTTTTATTCGGCTGTTTACATTTGTTAAGTAGTGCAAATCTTATGGATTTCCTTTTGCATGAAAATTTTTAATTGCCCGACTACAAAATTCTTTTCCCGTCTTTTTAGACTGTGATTTAGATTTATAATATTATGCCTCTACCCCACCGCTTTCGATGGCTGATAGAATTTCTGATTTTTTTTATTGACAGAAATCATTTGGTCTGTAACTCCAAATTCGTAAGAAAAATAATTGAATTCATCTTGCATACTGAATTTATGGGTCATTAACCGTGAAAAGTTAAATTTTTCAACTATTTTGAGTTAAGCGTCTGACAAATCCAATCTAAAACATTGACAATGTGATTATAAAATCGATTTTTAATCTATTCTTCATTTTATTCAGAAAATTCTAAAACAGGTTAATTTAGAGTCAGTAAAAAATTAATGAAGGAAGTGACATTCAAAATGAATTGCATATTATCTTTGTGAGGCTAATTTACAGATGATGATCAAACATAACTTTCATTTATCACTGTATCATAAATTCGGCAAAGGCCTCTACGAGTGTTGGATTTACTGATTCCTTTTTTTCCCTCCACTGCATTTTATTCATACTTCTTCAACTATTTTCAGGTTTTAATATCAATCATACTTTAATCTTGCTTCGGTGAATGAAAGGATTGATTTTCGACATAAAGCGTTTTGCTGTGCATGATGGCCCGGGCATCCGGACAACCATATTTTTTAAGGGATGTCCGTTAAGCTGCTGGTGGTGCCACAACCCCGAGAGCTGTTCTATCAATTCTGAGATTGTTGAAAAGAAGCACCGGCTCGCGGGAAAGATTTTTAGATCGCTGGAACAAATCGGGGAAATGATGTCTGTGGAGCGGGTTATGCATGAAATTGATAAGGAGGCTGTTTTTTATGACGAATCCGGCGGAGGGGTTACACTGAGTGGCGGGGAACCATTGCTTCAGCCAGATTTTGCGATTGCCTTGCTGAAAGCCTGTAGAGATAAAGAATATCATACTGCTTTGGATACCAGTGGTTTTGTGCAGCCGGAGGTTTTGGAAAGGGCAGCACAATATACAGATTTGTTTCTTTTCGACCTGAAACATCATGATCCTGAAAAGCATCAAAAATTCACCGGAGTTGAGCTGTTCCCGGTTTTAGAAAACCTGAAGCTATTGATTGATGCACAAAAGCAAGTCAGGATAAGGATTCCGGTAATTCCGGGAGTAAATGACAAGAATCAAGATATGGCTGCATTCGCTTCCCTGCTAAAAGGTATGCGATTTAACGGACAGGTTGACCTGCTGCCCTTTCACAATATGGCACATTCGAAATATGACAGATTATCGCAGGAAAACAGGATGAAAAGCCTGAAAAATATGAAGAAATCTGACCTGTTGCCGGTCAAACAATTTCTTGAGGAGCAGGGATTCAAGGTGAAGATTGGCGGATGAGCTGGGAATATTTAGCCTTGCGATGACCCGGGAATGAAGATTGAACCTTGAAGATAGATTTGAGAAATTGGAAAGACTAGTATGATTAAAGGTGCGGAAAATGATATCACAACGAGATAGCAACAAATGACACGCGAAGTGCAAATTTCGCTTAGCAAAGCAAATAATATTACAATTAACTGTTAACAAATAACTCAATAACTTAATTAACTCAATAACAAAATAACATCTTTACCCATGACTGAAAGAATTAAAAAACTAAGAACTAACAGCCTGAATGCCATCAACAAAATTTCGGCGGAACGGGCACTCCTGATTACCGGATTTTATAAAAGCGATATCGCACAAAGCGTGTCTGTACCTATGAAGCGGGCGCTGGCTTTTGAATACATCCTGAAAAATAAACACATCTGCATCAACGATGGTGAACTGATCGTTGGAGAGCGCGGGCCTGCGCCGAAAGCAACCCCCACCTATCCGGAAGTAAGCCTGCACTCACTCAGGGATCTGGACATTCTTAATTCCCGTGAAAAGGTATCCTTTAAAGTTGATCAGGAAACCCGGGACGCTTACCGCAATGTGATCATCCCGTTCTGGACGGGAAAAAGCAACCGCGAAAAAATCATGGCCAACATGGATCAGTCGTGGTTAGATGCATATGCCGCCGGGATATTCACGGAATTCCAGGAGCAACGGGCACCCGGACACACGGTGGCCGGAAATAAAATTTACAGAAAAGGTATGCGCGACATCCAGTGGGACATCAAGGTGGCCATGGAAAAACTGGATTTTTACAATGATCCGGAGGCGCTGGAGAAGCGCGAAGAACTGAAAGCCATGCACATTGTTGCTGAGGCTGTCATTATGTATGCCGCTCGCCATGGGGAAAAACTGGAGGAATTGGCATCAAAAGAAAATGAAGATGTCAGAAAATCTGAATTGCTGGAGATGGCTGAAATTTGCAGGCGCGTGCCTGCCAACAAACCGGAAACTTTCCACGAAACTCTGCAGTATTACTGGTTTGTGCATGTGGGTGTGATCACCGAATTGAACCCCTGGGATAGCTTCAATC
>JAGYLT010000101.1 GCA_018400545.1 Bacteroidales bacterium | reverse complement strand
GTGAGGGTAAATCGCAGTGTGTTTTCCAGCGGGTTTTGCTGCTCCAGTGGGATCAGATATGAGAAATCCAGTCCAAACACATTGTATTTTAAACCGGCACCGAGGGTGAAATACTTCCGGTTTCCTTTAAGCCTGTCTTCATAAAAGAATCCTCCGCGCACAGCAAACACTTTGTTGTACCAGTATTCCACACCGGTTGAAAAATAGAACTCGCGCATCTCTTCTTCAAAGCCATCGGGTGCATCGTACCACGACTGGATGATACCTTCCACAACCGAAACATTCGGGTCTTTTCCGGCAATGATATTTTCGGGCTGGGTATTTCCTGTGGAATCATAAATCGGTGGTGTTGGAACAAGCAGCTTATTCACGTCAATCATAAAACTCAACCTGTTGTAATCATCCAGGTCGAGGGTAAGTCTTGGCCCGAAACGCAGGTTGGTCGGAATAAAATCTTTTTCAGTAGTAGCATCGGAATAGGATATCTTGGTACCGATGTTTGAAATGTTGATACCAAAAGCAAATTCGGCATATTCAAAATCCCTCCAGTTGAGTTCACTTTGGTGATAAACGGCAACGTCGGCAGCTACGGATTGTCCGGGTTTGGTGGCCTGTCCGGCAACATTTACACCTTGGGTCAGGTTCGAGTTGATATATCTTGCGGCAACCGCTCCCGACCAGGTATCGGAGAATTTCCTTGAATAAGTCGCGTCAATCGAAAATTCATTGGGGCGGTAGTTCCCGATGGTTGATCCCTGGATATCGGTAAACGTGATATCACCGAGGGTAAAATACAGCAACGACCCTGCTATTGCTGATCTGTCGTCCAGACGGTAATAGCCGGCCACATATGCCAGGTTGATATCACTTACGATAGCCCTAAGCCACGGACTGTAAGATGCAGAAAATCCAGCTTTTGATTCGATGAAGGCATACTTGGCAGGGTTCCAGTGCATCGAACTTGCATCTGGTGTACTTGAAACACCCGCGTCTCCCATAGCTCCGGAGCGGGCGTCAGGGGCAATGAGCAGAAACGGAACCGCAGTGGTAATGGTATTGGTCTGACCCAGATAATTAGGCTTATCCTGTGAATATGCCAGATTCACAAGAAAAATACATGCAGCTATTACTGCAATGGACTTTTTAATCATAAAGATTTTATTTACTTTGGTTAAAAATATGAGTGTAAACGGCCATTCATTTTGAATATTGTTTACCCTCCTGAGCTGGTAGCATTAATTCATTCGCTGATTATCATTTTTTGTATGCGTTCGGTGGACTGGTTTTTATCGTTGGTTACTTTCAAGGTGTAAAAATAAATTCCCGGCTGCAATTTCGCCCCGCCTTCTGTATCTCCATTCCAATAAATGGGCTCAATCGAATAACCGTTAGTAAACACACTTTCAGGGCCAATTGTTCGCACATGCTGCCCGTAAAAGTTATAAATTTCAACTTCCACGGTCATGTCGCCCTGAAACTGATTGTGGTTGAAAGTGAACCAGGTATGGCCGGAAAATGGATTGGGATAATTGTAAACTTCCATCAAATCAACGTCGATGCTGTCAGAAACGGTAAACGAAATCGAGGCAACAGAAGAATTGTTAAACATATCCCACGCCTTTAGTTCGAGCGTATAATCACCATTGGCCAGATTGCTAAACGGATAAATAATATGCCCGGAAGAATGATCATCCATGGCAGGTTCGAAGTAGTCGTTCAGGTTCATAGCATTGTATGAATCATTGTTCATGGTGAGCATAATATTGTGGCCAATGCCCAGACCCGTGAAATTAATCCCTGAAGGATCTGTCAATTCGGCAATCAGTATCGGGTCCGGATTAACTTTTTCCGGCAATTCATTTTCTGTATCATTCAAATAGAGTTCAATTCCCGGCCCGGTAATATCAACAGCACCGTCCTGATTAATTCCGCCAATCACCATCTCATTGTAATAACCACCGGCATCTTTCAGGCTGTCGGCGGCATAATAACTGAGTTTCCCGGCTCCGTACTGAAAATTTATATCCTTTGGTAAAATCAGTGAAAAGCTGAACCTTCCATCTTTTACGGAGGCCTTGCCCTTGTATAAAACACTGTTTTGTGCTTCAAAATCGAAAGGGTAACTCCTGGGGTCATTTCCCAGGGTCCTGATTGTGGTTGGTTTATCGTAGAGCACCGGGAAGATGGTTCCGTTAAAATCGCTGATCAGCTCTCCGCTGTTGGTATAGCTTTCGATGTGACCACTTACCGTGAGTTCACTGTTGGCGTTTAGTGTATCCTGAAACTGATCCACTGCAATTCCGTTGATTGAATCTGTAACCACCTTATAGCCGGGCAATGCGAGTTTTAGCGCCGGATTGCCCAAAAGGACAAAGTTCCGGATGTTGGTGTTTGAGGGATTTTTTGAAAACATCATCAGATCACCCAGCCTTGGATGCAGCTCGGGATAAGCCCTGAAGAGCGTATCGTAAAACCGCTTATTAAGCAGCAGGTTGGAAGAGGCAAATGCCAGACGGGTTGTTGTAAACAAAGCCACACCGCCGCCGTTCTCGTTCAGTAAAACCAGTTCACCGGCTGAAGTCAGACCGGGATTGTCGAAACGGCTGAACTCACAGGTTGCTGTTACAAAAACCGGAAACGAACCTTGATTCTCCCAGGAAAGGATGTCGCTGATCTGAACCACTTTTTCGTGCGCAAGTCCAAGCTCACCACCATGCCCCGTGTAATTTACAATCAGGGTTCCTTCATTTACCTGTTTATTAATGTCATCGTTAACATCCGGATAAGTATGTCCGCTGGCAGAGGTCTCCTGCCGGTAAGCATCCAGATAAATTTTATCAATATTCACAGAAGCATTTCTTCGCTGAATACGGGAAACCAGGATCGTATCTGCCTGGTAGAGATGCAGATTGTTATCCTCG
Source organism: Bacteroidales bacterium (assembly GCA_018400545.1). The sequence goes on along the minus strand of JAGYLT010000101.1, from coordinate 4,793 downwards.
TCATCGGCAATAAAAGTAAGGCTGTTTCGCCAATGGCCCTGCATATCCTCCGACATCCGCATATATTCCTCCACTTTATCAACCATAAGTTTTGCTTCCTCATGATTGTTGACCGCAAACCGGCCAATGCCAATATCCACATTTCCGGAAGCATCTTTTCCCTCTTCGGGATCCATCAACCCAAAGAAATCATCGGTAACATAGCTTGATGTGAACCACAAGGATTGCTTAGACTGGAAAGTGGGGACAAACGAAAGATTATCACCAATTCTATCGAGTGGATCGTAGGATCCATCGCCAAACAAAAGCAGGTATTTCAACTGAGGCGGTGTTCCTGAGCGGGAATAAACCATCCTGACGAAATCCCGAATAGCTGAGATATCCTGAGCCCCTGAAGAAAACTCATTGTAGATTTCATAGATATCTGCTACAATAACTTCCATGCCGTCAAGCTCTTCGTGGAGTTCTTTTAAGCGTATGGCCTGATCTTCAAATTCAGGATGCGTAACGATGATAAAATCGGCTGATTGCAGTGCATGGAGATTTTGATTTTCGACGAAACCTTCCAATGTGGGTTCCATAAAATCCGAACCATCGAAACCAATAAACTCGTGCAGAGATTCCATTTCGATGGTAAATTTTGCCAGATCTTCTACCTTGGTAATATTTATCTGGCTTGCATTGTGCGGATCGGTAACATCCCAAACCCTGAAATTTTCGTTGGTACCACTAATCCTGTACTCGCTTGTTTGAGCCTCGTGGGCATTAAAGTTTCTAAATCCAAATTGCTGCCCACTAAAAAGCAGGTGGCTCATCACATTGATTTGAAGATAATTCAACCACCCAATCGAACTTTCAGTTTTTCGGTTTAGCCTGACGGTTACGTTCAGATCGCTTTCGCCATCCGCCATAAACCACTCCGAATCGTTTGAGGGATTGGCATATTTGGTGATTGAATTTTCAGGAATGGAGCTAACATTGTCGCGAAATACAGAGTCCTGATTAATGAAAACCGTGTAAGAACATGTGGTTGTTGACCGGGCCGCAAAATCCGCTTCGATATGGACTGCACGTAAAGGATCCCGGTTGGGAAACGGAAAGAAGAAATCCCGTTCGAGGATGTCGTTAAATTCTTCCCCGTACCATTCGGCTCCTGATTTAATGAGGCTTTTCTCATTTTTTTCATGAACTGCGTAATCGTTGTACACAGTAAAAAACCGCTCAGCAGGCATGATTGATTGTTCCTGAGTTTCAACCCTTTTACCCGGTTCCTGGCCCACCGTAATGAAATAGAAATTCTGATTGGTGTACAAATTGGTGTAATGGATAAAAACCCCATCCGGTTCATCGGGCACCCAACTGTGCGGAGATTCCCCGTAAAACAGGAAATAATCGCCCTCGTCAAAAGTGCCGTCTCCGCCGTCCATAACCATAATGGCATTTTCAATCAGGTCATCATCCCTGGGGTCGGCATTTCGCTGGGGCAACATCCCTCCGCCGTTACCATAAAGCGCAATTAAATCCGATTGCAACCCGGACGTATTCATTCCCAATTCGTTGAGATCGTTCCAGGTTACCTCGTAGAGTCCTGTTTCGGTAACACCGATTTTATACCATTCGCCGGTTGCCAGCACTGAATTTTCGGCAAATTCCTCACCGGGATTACCGGCAAAAGCTGATGATCCGGGAACAATTTTCTTGTTGATCTCAAAAGAGATAAGCTTTTCGTATTGCCCATTTTTGCTGTTAAACCTAAGGGGCAGCAACTTCAAAAGCAACTGTTTTTTGCCTCTCGTGGTGATGATCTCAGTTTCGTGAAATAACCTTTCGGGAATCTGATCCAATCCTTCAAAACCTTTTGAAACATCCAATGCAGCAAACTCAGGATTTAGAATTTCAAATTCGAATTCCAGACCGGGAGCAGGCAGATTATATTTTTTTTGATAAACGGGAAGTAGTCCCCAGCGATCGGCATTTCCGGCATCAGTAAAATAAAGGGTGTTGATTTCTTCACTGTTGATGGTTTCTGAAATTACGCCATGCCAGTTGAGTTGAACTTTTTCGGTTTGCGGCAAAGCGTGGCCAGCCCAAAAAATGAGTGTAACAGCGAGTATGAATTGAAATGCGATTTTATGCGTCATTTTTGTATGTGGTTTCCTGAAAAATACTTTTCAATTTTATCAAACTATGAGTTAACAGTTCTTAGCGGGCAATTACCATTTTTTTCACGGCTGAAGTCGTTTTGCCTTCACTGTTGGTCAACTGAACCCGGTAAACATAGATTCCGCCATCCAGGTAATTTCCATTTGATGCCGTCCCGTCCCATCGGATTGGGCTTGGATAAAAACCACCACTCAGGTTAAACTGTTGCAATCTTGTTACAAGCCTTCCGCTCAGGTCGTAAATGTCAATCACCACATCCACAGTTTCGTTGGCCTGATTGTGATTGTATTCAAACCAGGTTTCATAAACGAAAGGATTCGGTCGGTTGTAGGCGTTGCTGATGGCAATTTCATCGCGATCGATCACTACGAATTTCAATGAGGCTTCCGAGGAATTATTAAAAACATCCCAAATCCTGAAAGTTACTTCATGCTCCCCGGCCGGCAGGTTGCTAAACGGATACTGAACGGTACCGCTTTGATAGCCTTTCAGGTCGGATTCGTAGAATTCGTTTAGCTTGTATGGCGCCTCGGTGTTTCCGTTAAGGATGGCCGTAATGTCGTGCCCGATGCTGTTGCCCACCGTGTTAATGCCACTCTCATCAAAAACCCTGGCAAACAAAACCGGGTTTTCGTGGGTGATGTCGCCACTTCTGAAAGTGGTATCATTCATAAATAATTCTATTTCCGGCCCTGTGTCGTCCGCAGCGGTCTCACTGTTAAACCCGCCAATGATGATATCCATGTTGTAGCCACTGGCATCTTCCTTGCCATTTTGCGCGTAATAACTGATTTTCCCGTTTCCGTAATTGTAGGCAATATCTTTGGGTACAATAAACGAAAAGGAAAACTCCCCATCGGAAATATTTGACAATCCGTTGTAAATGGTGTTTTTACGCAGCATAAATGTGCGTGGTGAACTGGAATCATCCTGTCCCAGTGTGGTTACTTCCGATTCCTTATCGAATACGGTAGATTTTAAATGGCCATTAAAATCGGTAATCGGATTGCCTGAAAAATCGGTAATCCTGCCTTCGATAGTCACTCTTGACAATGCACTGATGGTATCCGACTCTGCGTTGGCGCCGGATTGATTCACTGATGTGGTCGTGACCATATATTTTGGGTAAGCAATTTTTAATGCAGGGTCACCGATGAGCACAAACTTTTTATCGTTGGTGGAAGATGTACTTTCGAGCTTTGCCAACCGGATGAGATCGCCCATTGCATAATGTTCGCCATTTATTTTTTCAAAGGCATATTTGTAAAATCCCCTGTTGAGGCTGAGGTTTGAGCCGCCAAAGGTAGCACGTGCCGTGGTAAATAAAGAAACCCCACCGCCATCGGGATTCAGGAAAACATGCTCTCCCGCTGAAATGCGTTTCGGATCATCGTAGCGGGTAAATTCGCAGGTAGCCGTAACGAATACGGAAAGCCGGTCGTAATTCGACCATTCGTTTATATCAGAGATTTCGAGGATGCGTTCGTGCGCCCAGCCGACCTCTCCGCCATGGCCGGTGTAGTTCATGATTAACGTACCTTTCTCAATGCTTGAGTTTATCGCCGAATTCACAGTTGGAAACCGCTGCCCGCCGGGTGTTGTTTCCTGCTTGAAGGCATCAATATAAATTTTATCCACATTATAATACGGATAAGTTGTATCCACAAAATTGGCAAGCTGCTCAGCCTGATTCATATGTGTGTTCCCGTCTTCGTCGTCGCCAACAAAAGTCACTACATTCCGCCAGTCGCCCATGGAATTTGCGGAAGTTGCGTAGTGAATTACTTTATCTACGGCACTTCGGGCTTCTTCGGGTGTTGCAACCACAAAACGGCCGATTCCGATATCGAGCAGATCTGAATTATCAGAGCCTTCATCAGCATCCAGGAATCCAAAATAATCGTCCGTTGCATAGGAGTTGATATAATGCAGTGAGTTTGGCGATTCGAAAGTGGGGATGAAATTGGTGTTGTTTTCCAGGCGATCTTTAAAATCGTAGGAAGCATCGCCAAAAAGAAGCAAATACCGTGGCATCACATCGCCCTGCTGGCCTCGCTCATAAAACATACGCATTAAATCTTTGATGGCTGTGATGTCCTGGGCTCCGGATGAAAATTCATTGTAAACGATTTCCGGAGTGGTGACCAATACTGTTAATCCCGAATTTTCGCGGTGGAAATTAGCCAGCCTGTTGGCCTGATCCAGAAAATCAGGATGCGAAAGAATCACATATTCGATGTTGCGCTCGCCGTGCAGGTTTTGATTTGGAATCTCTTTGTCGAACTCAGCCGTTAAAAACTCATTTCCGTCAAAAGCGATGAATTCCCGCAGGACTTCGGTCGGTAGCGTAAATCTGGACTGATTGCCGGAAACAGTAGCCTGGACTTTTTGCACCTCATGTGGTGTGGTAACTTCCCAAATGGTAACACCCGTCCCCGAATTGCTCAGGGTGTACTGCGAAATATTGCCTTCGCCAACGGTGTTCAGATTCCTGAATCCCATCTGGCTTCCTGAAAAAACCAGGTTGCGGGTCACATTCATTCTGATATAATCGAGCCAGCCCACAGCGCTGTTTGTGGATTTGTTGTATTTCAGGCTCATCTCAAGTTGTCCGGTGTTCAGGGAGATTT
>JAGYLT010000100.1 GCA_018400545.1 Bacteroidales bacterium | reverse complement strand
GCATTTTGCCACATTAAATTAACAAAGTCATATTTAATATAGACTTCTCCATTTTGTCTTCCTCCGACTATTGTAGCTCCATAAGGGCTGCTACCAAAATTAATGTTGTCCACTTTAATCCAGCTTTCTGAAAAGTCATTAGTAAACCATAGTTCACGATTGGTGCTATTCAATAAATATAACTCTCCACTATTTGTTCCTCTGGTCAGAGTAATTGCATCGTTCCAATGGAAGTTAAAAGCCCGATTTAATTCTAAATTTTCATAATTGTCAATTGATTTCAATAAGTATACAGAATCTGCAACACTTGATTTGTAGGTAAGCAGGTATCCAATATCTGGTTGGTTGTCTATTTCGCTTTCAAAGTAGTTGCCAAAAAAGCCATTGTAACTATGTGGATTAAAAGTTTCGCCATAATTATCACTATGAGAAACGATAATGTTGTAAATTTCTCCTTCTATTCTGCCGCTCGCGAATCCAGGGTAAATCCCACCATTTTGAAGTTGCCATGTTCCTTGTTGACCGTGATTATAAGAAATATATAATGCCTCTCCCATGTTTCTGTAATAAAGCACTCCTTCTGACAAGTCTGCAACAACTCCTGTTGCATTAGTTGTACTATCAACACAAACTGCAGTATTCCCAAAATCAGTCGAGTGGTAAATGCCCAATCCACTGTAAGTTGGTCCAATATAATATACCTCTCCAATGTTGGGTCCCCGAGTTAATCGATAATCAGAAAATGAAGAAATTGCAATTAGAAGAAAACTTAGTATGATTAAATGTCTTTTCAATTTGTAAATTTTTGTCTTTTTAAAAGTTGCTACTAACGGATTTATAATTCGACAATTTGTCGGTTTACCAGACTACATGCATCATAGTAAACCAAGCTCTTGTCATTTCTTATTTTTAAATTATTTGTCATATTAACATGCCTTAAATCAAGAATCACTTCAGACAGCATTTTGCACACAACGCTCACTAATTTCCAGCTTTTCCGCCATTCGGTTACAGGACTTGCAATTCCCTTGTTTTGGTCTCCTTCTTTTCCCAATGTATTCCTGAATTTCCTCATTCGAACCTGGTTTTATTTTTAGGCTGTCAAATGTAAGGAAAATATTTTGGCGAAAAAGAAACATCCAGGTGTTTTTTGGGTTCCGTAATCTCTCAGGAAGATTTTCCTGTTGGGTATGTGCCTGATCAGACTGTCCGAACAAAAACGCATCCTCACCGTGGTTGCCTGTCTTACCTGCCACGACGAAAACTCAAAAGTGATCGAAGAAATTCTGGAAGATTTTGATGGGTTGCTGGAGGCTGTGATTAGGGATTGATCATTACCAAAATGGTGATTTACCAATCATGTAAGATCTTTGCCGATGCTGTACTCAGGTTTTCTCAGGGATGCAGTTTCAAAGCATTTGCATAGCAGCTAAGAGGGGTCATTTTATGATTTGAAATTTCATTTGCCCCGAAAAATTATCTGATTTGATTTGAAAAATATATGTGTTATTTAACAGGCCGGAAATTGCAAATTGCTTCATTTCGTTTTGCATTATCCGGATACCATGCTCAATATATACAATTTGGCCGGTAAGATTCATAACAAGAATGGTTGCATCTTTTATGTCTGCTTGCCTATTGATCAGAAAGAAATTCCCATTATTCGGGTTTGGTGAAAGTATCAAATTATTGTTTTTGTTTTCATCAAAAGCCAAATTACAGTTGAAGTCGAAATCTGATAAATCAAAGAACTCCATGATGTGATCTCTAACCACACATGGCCTGTTTTCTACAAAAGACCGCAAACAATTTTCGATCGCCTCTTCCCAGATAACGTAACTATCCGGGTAATTCCATCTGCCAATGTGATCAGCCATTTCGGGTGCATAGATTTCCTTTATAGAATCCAACTTGCTTGTCATCTTTTCAGTATCAAAATCCCAGTTTAAAATTTCAGCATATCTATCAATTAGCTGTGCTTTAAAAGTTTTGTTCTTTAATAAATTACGAAATAAAAACGTAGATGATGGTGGATTGGGCCAGATAACAGAAGTATCATTTATGGTTGTATGGATCAACATGTTGTAGTTTTCATTGCCAAATCCCCCATCCAAATCAAAAAATATCCACCTCCACTTGCCACCAGGAATTTTTCTCCAGAATCGCATGTTGTTTCCGGGCCAGTCGTAATTTGCAAAAAAGAATTCAGCAATTAAATAATCAATATAATTGTCAATTTCAATTTGTTGTGTAACGTATTCATAATTGGTGGCGGATTCCAAATTATTTTGTTCAATAAATTGAACCAGGCTATCATAGCTTGTATTGTCGTGATCCCAAAACTCAACGGAATCGTTGTCAACATTATGTGTATATTCGATGTATTTATCGTCAATCCTGTCTCGTATTGTATATACTCCCCAAAACTCGCCATTAACATAAACGATTACTGCCTGAAAACTTTGGTGATCCAGGTTGAGTGGTGATGATATATCCTGTGCGTATTGATCCCTGAAAATGGTTTGCGGCCCCCAGTCGCTCATGGTTGTTTCCAGGATAAACCTTTTATATTTGTTGTTCTGTCTTTTGGGAAGTAGGTTATATTCGAAATACTCTTTTCCATATTCTTCTCTTGCGTAGATTCGCATTGATTTCTGAGCCGCATGACGGGTTTTACCACCGTGGATCCTGATGCCTGCATCCTGCGAAAACCCGATGGTGCCATCACAATCAAAATACTCAAAATGTGATTTTCGTTCCCAGTTTTTACCGTGTTGAAAATAGTTTCCGCTGAATTGCGGATTTGTGGAGTCATAAAAAACACCCGGAACAAATATCCCGCTGTCCGGGCTGAAGAGGTTGTTTGCGTCGGTGCTTATGGAGATTACCGGTAATGTGTATTTGTCAAACATCTCATTGTCAACAAAAAAGGTTTTGGTGTAGATCTTACTTGTTCTTTTTCCATGACTGTATGAGGCGCATTTCAATACAGTAGCCTTATGAATAGTATCGGAAGGTGACTCCCATGCTTTGTATGAAATCAGGGTTTGGTCGGGTGAGGTTGGTATTTCTGAAATCGTGTTCGGCAGCGGGCTTCTGTCGAAAATGAAAATAGAATCGGAATAGATGCATGAGCTTTCAGTCGGCGTGTTTCCGTTAAGTGTATAATAAACTGTGTCAGGGAATAATGTGCTGATTATTAATGAAAATGGTGTGGTATAGAAACCTGCCTGATGCGAAAAGGTCAATTGGTTTATATCATTATTGGAACCATCTGGTGTTGGCGTATGGATCACTATCCAGTTTGTATAGCCATCGGGAACCCTTCCATATGATTGATCAGCATTTAATTGAACAGGCCCGGTTTGATCAGTTAGCTCTCCGCAATCATTCGATAAAAACAATTTTTCGCCACCGGATGATATTTTAAAATTGGTATGAAGTTCAGTGGTGTCGGTGATGTTTTTATCAGAGGCGAAAACCAATAAATAACCTTGCGAAGGAATTGTCGCTTCAGGAAAAACCCATTTATAAAGTTCATCATCATCGTCAGATAATCCGAAATTATATAGGTTAATCGTTGAATCGGTGGGATTATACAATTCAATCCAGTCGCTGAAATCACCGTCAATATCCTGAATAGTTGTGACGTTTTTCGCCATGAACTCATTGATGACAACACCCTGCCCGTTTGCATAAGGGGTGAATAAAACCAGTAATGATGCGATTAACTGGGAACAGGCGAAAGTGCTTGCGGAATGTTTCATATTATTCTAACAGATGTTTTTTCGGATATACACATTTCATAATTGTATTACCTTTTTGTAATCTACAAAGATAATAAGGAATTATTGAACCTGTGCGCATGATTCGAGAAAAAACACCCAATATTTTACATACCGAACAAAACGCATCTTCACCGTTGGCGCGTGCCTCACCTGCCACGATGAAAACTCAAAAGTGATGGAAAAAAACTAGGAAGGTTTTGAAGGTTTGCTAAAGGAAGTAACGGAGGCGTGCGCGCTGCCGGGGTGGTAGATTGCCTTTGGGTGTTTGCGGCAATATTCTCAGGCCACGAAGGCACAAAGCTACTTAGCCTACATTATTCACAAAAATCGTTATTCATTGCCACGTCCTTCAGGGCGTGGAGTTAAAAACAGAATCACAACCGTTTAAAAATCCTGAAAAATTTTTAAACTGATAAAATAAAATTTTTCAGGATTTTTTATTGTAGCTTGTAAATATTTTCAAAACCCACGCCTGAAGGACGTGGTAACATAATTTGATAATTTTGTGAATTAAGCAGGCTTAATCTCCGAATATAAAAAAAGGCCTGCTGTTTATAGCAAGCCTTTAAAAAAAATCAATTCTTGAAATTTTATTGTCCGAGGTACGCTTTCAGCAACTTGCTTCTCGAAGTGTGCTTTAGCCTTCTGATAGCCTTCTCCTTGATCTGTCTTACTCTTTCGCGGGTCAGGTCAAATTTCATCGCAATTTCATCAAGAGTCAGTCCGTGGTTCATGCCAATGCCGTAATACAGATTGATGACGTCACGCTCTTTTTTGGTGAGTGTGGCGAGCGAACGCTGTATTTCTTTGGCCAGCGATTCTTTCATCAAATCTTTGTCGGTGTGCGGGCTGTCATCCGAAACATATACATCAAGCAGGCTCATGTCCTCATCCTGTGTGAGCGGTGCATCCATGGAAACTGTACGGGTTGTGATTTTTAGTACAGACTCCACTTTGTTTTCCGGTAGATCAAGTGAGTTGGCAATTTCATCTGCTGAAGGCGGACGCTCAAATTTTTGTTCCAGTTTAGAAGATTCTTTACGAATCCGGTTCAATGATCCTACCTGATTAAGTGGTAAGCGGACGATCCGAGATTGCTCGGCCAGTGCCTGCAGGATTGACTGACGAATCCACCAAACGGCATAAGAAATAAATTTAAAACCGCGTGTTTCGTCAAATCGCTGGGCAGCTTTGATAAGTCCTAAATTACCCTCATTGATAAGATCCGGAAGACTTAATCCCTGGTTCTGGTACTGTTTGGCCACAGAAACAACAAAACGAAGGTTGGCTTTGGTGAGTTTTTCCAAAGCCGTCTGGTCGCCTTGCTTGATTCGCTGTGCCAACTGAACTTCTTCTTCAGCAGTAATCAGCTCTTCTTTACCGATGTCCTGAAGATATTTGTCCAGGGATGCTGTCTCTCGATTCGTAATCGATTTGGTGATCTTAAGCTGTCTCATTCAACTTTACCTTAAAATTATTAAATGTTATCCAATAAGATTTGTTTTAATTCCACATCAATAGAAACAAACAACGTAACTGAAGAAATGTTAAAATATTGTAAGAAAATTCATGTGTTTCATGGAAATAGTCAGGCAAACCATTGCAACAAGTTCGCATGGCTTATGTTTATCATGCCGGCAAAAATACAATAAACAAAAGGGCTTGTCAATAGCACTACATGCCAATGGCGTAATAATCCCGCTGGCCATTGGAATAAACGCCTTCGATAAGCACACCGCCACGCTTACCGGAGAGCAGGTTGTTGATGTCGTTTGCCGAGCGGATGGGATTTTTGTCTATCTCCGTGATAATGAATCCTTCTCTGATGCCTTCATTCATCAATTTCCCCCTGCGTAGTTCAACAATTTTCATCCCGTGATCAATTCCGAGTTTTTCTTTTTCTTCATCCGAAACCTGCTCGAATGTTGCGCCAAGTTTTTCCGTCATTTCCAGTTCTTCACGGGTAAGTACATCATAGGTGTTTTGTCGGTTTTTTAGTAGCAATTCTTTTTGAGAAACCCTACCATCCCTCCTGATGGTCACCATGATGCGATCGCCGGGGTTGTGCTGGCCAACAGATTCAAGCAGCCTTGATACGCTGTTTATTTCTTTACCATCAATGGCAAGGATTACATCATTGGCCTCGATATTTGCATCGTCGGCTGAACTGTTTTCTACAACCGAAACCACGTAAACGCCTTCCAGATCATTCAGTTCCATCTCATCCGCAAATTCGCTGTCAATGTCCCGGATGGTCACGCCGATATAAGCCCGCTGGATTTCCCCGTAATTAATGAAGTCGTTCACTACTTTTTTTACAATATTCACGGGTATGGCAAATGAGTATCCCGTATAACTTCCGGTGTTGGAGGCGATGGCCGCATTAATTCCGATCAACTCCCCATTTGTATTCACCAGAGCGCCGCCGCTGTTTCCGCGGTTTACCGGTGCATCGGTCTGGATAAATGATTCGATGGCGGAGTTGGTTCCAAGGATATTGATATCGCGGGCCAGCGCACTCACAATTCCTGCAGTAACGGTTGATGTGAGGTTAAATGGATTTCCAACGGCAAGCACCCATTCACCAATCTGCACATCGTCAGAATCGCCATAAAGCATATATGGTAAATTCTCCTCGTTGATTTTGATCAGGGCAAGGTCGGTTGAAGGATCCGTACCGATGACTTCGGCTTCATAGGTCCTTTTGTCGTTTAGCGTTACTTCCAGTCGTTCGGCATTGTGAACCACGTGGTTGTTGGTAACAATAAAGCCATCGGCGGTAATGATCACTCCTGAACCGGTTGCTACCAGCGGCTGATTGTACTGTGGTTGTGGACGGCCAAAAAATTCGTAGAAAAATTCGTCATAAACCGAGGTGCGTCTGCGTACTTCCGTCTTAATGTGTACCACGGCATGAACTGTCATTTCGGCAGCCGATGTAAAATTCGGTGCATTTTCCGGTATTGGCACCGGCGCTGAATAATGGGCAGGCTCAGCCACGAAATCTTGTTGATATGTACTTTGGTAAACCTGCTGACTGGTTTGGTTGTGCTCAAGTGATGAGTAAATTCCCACCGAAATCAACCCTCCGGCAACAGCGGCAACGATCATTAAAACAAATCTTTTCATATTATCAATTTTTTAGGTTTTGTGAATGAATCATTTTGAAATTGCCGGTTATCAATAATTAAACCATTTTTAAGTGCAATTTTAATGATTATTATAAACCGGCGTTTTGCCACTGGTAAACGCCTGCAGGGTGTCTGTGGCTTAAAAATGCCGTTAAAAGATGTTAATGATTTTGAATTGGTTACATTTTGTTTGATCACAGAATTTATTCAGGATGATTTTCGATTCATTAAAATTACGTTTTTTGCAATTCATTTAATAAATCGGAATGAAAATACAGTTTGAAAAATACCATGGCGCCGGAAACGATTTCGTGATGATTGACAACAGAAAAAAGCATTTCATTCCTGAAAAGCGAAGTGTTGAAAGAATTTGTGACCGCCACTTTGGGATTGGAGCCGATGGCCTGATTCTACTTGAAAACGATGCCGAAACCGATTTCTCGATGCGCTATTTTAATGCTGATGGAGCGGAGGGAACACTGTGTGGAAATGGTGGCAGATGCATTGCCAGTTTTGCGCATAAGCACGGATTGGTGGAGCCTTCAACGATTTTTAAAGCTGTGGATGGACATCATCAGGCTGAAATCCTGGTTGCCGGAGAAACCACTTCAATGGTAAAACTGAGGATGCAGGATGTGGAAAATATACTCCATAAACAGGGCCAGTGGATGATCGATACAGGTTCGCCCCATCTGCTGATACCTGTGGACGAGGTGGATGATCTGGATGTTTTTACCGAAGGCAGGAAAATCAGGTATAGTGAACTGTTTGCGGAAGAGGGTATCAATGTGAATTTTATTGCCGTTTCGGATGATCATGTAAAAATAC
>JAGYLT010000010.1 GCA_018400545.1 Bacteroidales bacterium | reverse complement strand
TTTTTAATGTTTATCAAAAAAACAAAAGTAATAAACACAAGTAATTTTATTTAATGGTAATTTACTGTGCGTTGGGCTGGTTAGCCCGGGATGCCCGGTGTAATGTTATTCAGGTAAAGAAATTTTGAGGCAAAAAAAATGCCGGCTGAAACCGGCACATATCTTTTAATACAAACTTATTACTTGTTGATTTCTTCTTTCAACTGGTCAACACTGGTTATTAGTGTTATCTTATCAGAAAGTTTGATATCCTGGACTTTAAATTGAAATCCACTTACCAAAATTTGTTTATCGCTAAAATTATCTTCAAGTTTCCTGAGGTGATCTTCAATGTTATCCCTTGACAAACCGGATGTGATAAAAGTTAGCAGCCCGTGCGTTTCCTGCACCGATACCACCTTGGCCAAATCTTCAAATGGAACCATCTGGCCCAGGTAAATTACTTTGTGCCCGGATTTCTGAATAATATAGGAGTAAAAGAGTAACCCTATCTCGTGCAATTCGCCATCAGGCAAATAAAGCACAAAAGTTTTTCTCTGCTTTGGTTGAGCTGACGGCAGGATGCCATCTATGGCAACGATCATTTTTTGCCTGATCAGGTTTGTCATAAAGTGTTCCTGGCCGGGATAAATTGTTCCCACCTGCCAAAGCAAACCTACTTTTTCAAAAAATGGAATCAATACCTTATTAAAGGTTTCTTCAAATCCCATGTTGATGATCATGTTGGTGAGGTCTTTTTCAAATTTCACCTCATCCATTTCAATCATCGAAACCACAAGCCCTTCAACTTTACTATCCGAGTCGAAGCTTTTGTTGTTGATGTTTATGATTTTATTACTGAGTTCATCGTTGGGCAGGTTGGCAATATTTGAGATTTTGTATCCATGCCGGTTCAGAATGGAAATATTGAGGAGTTTTTTCAAATCCTCATCGGAATAGAACCGAATGTTGGTTGGTGTTCTCTGCGGTGTAACTACCTTGTAGCGCTTTTCCCAGATGCGCAGCGTGTGCGCCTTAATTCCGGTAAGCAACTCTAAATCTTTAATGGTGTAACTTGATGGTGGCATATTCTGTCATTAAGGTTTGAATTTCAAACAACACGAATCCTTAAATGTTTAGGATTGTGCCACCAAATTTAAACATATCTTATTTATTGTGAAAAAAAGCCTGATTTTTTATGCCCGGGGATAAACCTGAAATGGGACAGATTTGAGATTATTCAGCCTGCTGGAATTTTTTAATCCGCATCACCTCCATACCTGTAAAGAAGAGGTAAACAATAAAAAAATCGGTGATGAAAGCCACGGCGTCGCTTCGAAACAGTAAAGCATAAATTACAATTACGGCAAGGAAAAACAAAAATTTGAAACCTGTGGTGACCAGGAAAATATTGACAAACTTCGACCCTTTGGAGCCGGTGGCTTTAAGCTGATAATAATAAATGAAGTTTGTGATGAGCAGAAAAAACAAAATAATCCAGGGCCTTGCCGGGCTGTATTGTAATTCGGGAAATTGCGATATGAGCAGAAAATGCACAACCAGGAGAACAGCAGCAAGCACAATGGATTGCTTCAGGAAAGTATTGAATGACTTTTTAATGTCGGTTGCCATGATGTCAAATTATTTTTTCAGGAAATCTTTTATAGCTGAGTAAATGGCTGTGGCAAAGGCAAAAGTTGATAAAACGACGAGAAAAACCGGAAATTTATTATCCATCCATTTGTCGAGTTTGTAACCGCCAAAAACCCCTGCGCCGATAATCACCAACATTTGTATGCCAATATTGGAATAACTGATGAAATTATCGAACTTCTTCTTGTTGTTTTTTAATTTTTTCATGTTTTTCGGGCATTTGGGCTTTTTCTTTCGGCAACTCGCCCATGTTGCACGAGCCAGTAAATTTGGCGCCCGGTTCAATGGCCAGTTTGCTGGTAAAAATATCACCATGAATGGTAGCGGAGGCTTTTAAGGTCAGCAATTCGTGAACCACCAGTTTTGCTTGTATTATGCCCGAAACATCTGCATTTTGGCATACAATATCGCCTTCAACTTTTCCGGAACTGCCTATTACAACTTTTCCTTTTGAATTGATCGATCCTTTGAGGTGCCCGTCAATTCTAAAATCACCGTTCGATTTGATATCGCCGTCGATGGTAGTGCCCGTGCCGAGAAAATTAATGGTAGGAGCGGTTTCCGGATTAGTATTCTTTGCCATTTTCATCATCTTTTAGTGTTGTTCTGTAGTTTCAGCTAAGGTACAAAAATCTGCTTGCTGCAGCCAAAATCCCAATCTGTCTATTTTTCGCCTTCATCATCGCCGGTTGTTTTTTCCAGATACACCTCATTAAAGTAATCGTAGTAGCCTTCAATATTTTTCTCACGGTAAAAAACCGGATAATTTTCCACCGAAATTGTATATGCACTTTCCTCCAAATTTTCTAACTGCGAGGTGATGTAATTATCGTTGATAACAGATTCGTAATAGTCCAGCGCTTTGCCCGAATTCTCAAAGTTGCCCACGGTAATCAATTGGATGTCACCCTGGAAAACAATATTGTTGATTTTCAATTGAGCAGTTACGTAATATTTTGCGTTGAAGTCGGAAAGCCTGATTTTTAATGCATTGATATTGGTTTTGGATCCATCTACCAGCGCCATAAAAAAGTGAACGGATTCCTTGTTGGTTTTATAAACTGTGGTGAATTCTTTTGAAGGTTTCCCTGCGCTTTCTTCCCCTGCTTTACCACCTGCGTCAGCAATGGGTTCCTGTTCAAGCTGCATTTTTCCCTCTTGGTCCGGCCTTAGTCTGGAAAGTATATCCTCGGCAAGTGGGGTTACCTCGCTGTTCGGGAAACTATCCACCAGCATTTGCAGCGAAACAGCCAGCGTATCCAAATCCTGGATTTTTCCCAGCGACATGGCTTTCAGGAACTCAAACTTTGAGATCAGTTCGCTTTCCTGGTAGTTAGTGGCAGCTTCGTTATAATTATTTATCACCAGGTAGTACTGGTTGTTCATGTAAGCTTCGTAAGTGTTTTCGTAAAGCTTGGATGCTGCATTTCGCTGGGCTTCCAAAACCAGGTTGTAGTTGGGATCCACAATGATTTTGGCATAATCGCTGTCCGGAAAATCTTTCACAATGAGGTCTTTATAATAATCGGCCCGTTCCTGGTTTGGTACTTCCTCATAATTTTTGTAGAGCTGATAATAAACCTGAAGTTTATTTTCGTGTTCCGGGAACTTCTCCAGCAATTCCTCAAATGATTCGATGGATTTTTGGTTGTCCTTCAGGCCATCCTTATAAATAAAGCCGATGTTATAAAGTGCATCTTCAATGATCACATTCGATTCGGCCAGCTTTTCTTCGGTCATGGGCAGGTCCTGCAAATAAAATTCCCGCTTCTTGGGATCAGTCTCCACCGCCATGGCGGTGCTGTCGGTGGCCAGCTAACCGGCTGTGGGCTACTGCTCCTTCGTCCCCGCCAAAACTGGTTATTTGCTTGTTGCTAAGCCTCCAGAGGTCTTCAAGTTTCCTTCGGCCCCATTTTTTGTTAAACTCCGAAAAGCCAAAACTTACAGCCTGCGGATTTGAGAAATACCACCCTCCCGATCGCTGCATGTTACGGTTTTGCTGCCGGTTGGTTTGTTCCAGCATCGAGAGGCTTTGCCGGCGTTCGCGTTCCAATTCCCGCTGGAGGGCTTCTTCTTCGGCTATTTTCTTGATAATTTTATCGATTATGGCATTGCGCTCATCTTCGGGCATGGTGGCCATTCGTTGCAAACTATCCTGCACAAAAATTGCCTGCAGGTTGGTGATCAGGTCGGTGAGGACTTCTGTTTTATCTTTTAATTCTTCATAGTTGGGATATTCTTCCGGCAAAAACTGCATGGCTGTGTCGTAGTATGCCTGTGCCAGCGTATAATCGGGACGTTCAAAATGCAATTCTGCAAGCTTTAACGATGAAATGGACTTCTGGAAATCATTGGAAACGCTTCGGGCAACCGACAGGGTCAAATATTCCATGCCTTTATCCAACTGATTATCTTTCAGGTAAATTTCCGCCAGGGCATAATAAACCTGGTCCAGGTATTCTTCATTTTTTTCATCCTTGAGCAGCTTATTCAGCTTTTTTACAATCATGCTGCGGTTGCTC
Source organism: Bacteroidales bacterium (assembly GCA_018400545.1). Next base: position 18,159 of record JAGYLT010000010.1, on the reverse strand, counting down.
GATTTTGCATCATAAGTCTTGGCCAGGTTGATTTTAGCATTAAAGGCCATTTCATAGGGTGGGTTTTTGCGGATTACCAACTGGTATAAATTCGCAGCGTCTTCCAGTTCCCCAAGTTCCTGATAAACCTGGGCAAGGATAAATCTGAGCCTGTTGCGGATTTTTTTTCTGCCGTTTAGCTCAATGGACCTTTGGAGATACTGGATGGATTCGCCATACCGCTGTTGCAAAATGAAAAAATTGGCATACACCATCGCAAACTCTTTCTCGAGATATTGTGGTGCATTTCCACTGATGATACTTTTGTTGAGGTTATCGAGAATGGATTCGGCTTTTTCGAACTCCTCGTTTTGATTGTAGGTGCGGGCAAGCCAGAGTTCTGCATCATAACGGCTGTCCTCTTTTGAAAACCTGTTGGTTACAAATTCAAAAGTTCTCCGGGCACTGGAATACTCCTGTTTATAAAGGTACGATTTTCCAATAAGCATGTAGCTGTCGTCGATCCACCGGACCCATTCCTTGCGGTTAAAATACATCGAGTGGCGCTGGATAACTTTTGAGGCTTTTTCGATGGCCCGGTCCATATTCGGGACTATAGCCTGCGCCTCCTGTTTGTTGCCGTATTTGTAAACCGGCAACACCATGGTGTAATTGTCTTTTACGTCATTCTCGATGGTACGCAAGCCTTCCTTAAAACTTTCTTTACCATTCCAGTAGGCGTTGTAATGGGCTGTGAGGTTATGATAAACGCGCCTGGTAAACGAATTCTTTTTGGTTGAGCATGAAAGCTGTGATAAAATGACAATGGCAGACAAAAATGAAAAACCAGCCAAAATCAGTGTTCGTGACCGGGGATGCCAATTGGAGAAATGGTTACGGATTTTCAAAATTTATTCCTTGATTTATTGATTCTTACATCAATTTTTCAGTATCTCTACATAAACTTACAATCCGCAAAAATATTATTTATCCGCGAGGTGGTTCATCGAAATTTTCTCCCTTCAGCGTTGCAAAGTTTTATATCGGTTTGCTATTCAACCTAAAATGTTTATCAAAAAGCGATATTTGCAAAAATTTAGTCAGGATTTTTTGATATGGCCAAACCAAAATCAAAACAAAAAAGGATTGAAAAGCTCAGGCGGAAATACAAGCTGGTGCTCATGGATGCCAACTCCTACGAAGAAAAGCTTTCGCTGAGGTTAACCCGGATTGGGGTTATTTCAGTAACCTTTCTGCTTATTCTGATTCTTACGGTCGTCACAATTTATCTGGTGGCTTTTACGACATTACGGGAGTATATTCCGGGATACACCGATACAAGCCTCCCCGAAAAAATCTACAGGCTTCAACAAAAAACGGATTCTCTGGAAAAAGCGTTTTATCAAAAGGATTTGTACATCCGTAACTTAAAGCGCGTTATCAGTGGCGATAGCATGGTTTATGATCAGCAGCCAATGATTTCCGGAAATCTAAATTACGATACCATTACCATGGCTGTTTCCAGCGAGGACTCTGCACTCAGGGCGGAATATGAGGAGCAGACAAGATTTAGCCTTTACCAAAACCGGCCCATGAATTATGCACCTGAGGATTTGGGAAACATCAATTTTTTCCCGCCCTTATCCGGGATCATCACAGGTAGTTTTGATCCTGCTGTCGAACACTACGGTGTTGATATCGTGGCCAACAGCAGTGAAACAATCAAAGCCACTTTGGAAGGCACAGTCATTTTTTCGGACTGGACCCTTGAAACAGGTTACATCATTGGCCTGCAGCATAAACATAATCTGATTTCGGTTTATAAGCACAACTCCAGCCTGCTAAAACAACAGGGAACCTTTGTACAGGCCGGCGAAACGATATCTATTATAGGTGAGTCCGGCGAATTATCCACAGGGCCACATCTGCACTTTGAGATTTGGCATAACGGGAAACCGATCGACCCTGAGGAATTTATTACTTTTTAAATGAATGAAAATCAGTGCGATTTGATGAAAAACATAGCTATACTGGGTTCTACCGGTTCCATCGGTTGTCAGGCGTTGGATGTGGTACGCCAGCATTCCGGGCGTTTCAGGCCCGTGGTGCTAACTGCCCACAATAATCACGAAAAGCTCATAGCCCAGGCCCTGGAATTTAAGCCGGATTATGTGGTGATCGGATGCCGGGGTGCCTACGACGATGTGAAAGCGGGACTGGCAGGCACGCAAACAAAAGTGTTGACAGGGAAAAAGGAGTTAAACGAAATTGTATCACTGCCCGAAATCGACATGGTGTTGCTGGCACTGGTGGGCTATGCCGGATTGAAACCTGTGCTCAATGCCATAGAGGCCGGAAAGGATATTGCCCTCGCCAACAAGGAATGTCTCGTGGTTGCCGGCCAGCTTGTTAAAACCCTTCAGGCAAAACATCAGGTGAAAATCATCCCGGTGGATTCCGAACATTCAGCGATTTTTCAATGCTTAGCGGGCGAAGAGCTCAACAAAATCGAGAAGATTTACCTGACGGCTTCGGGAGGTCCGTTTTTCGGAAGTGATCGAAAATTCCTGGAATCTGTAACCCGGGAGGAAGCCCTGAATCATCCCAACTGGGACATGGGCCCCAAAATCACCATCGACTCGGCAACGCTCATGAATAAAGGTTTGGAGGTGATCGAAGCCAAATGGTTGTTCGATCTCCGGCCGGATCAGATTGATGTGGTGGTACATCCCCAGTCGGTCATTCATTCCATAGTTCAGTTTATCGATGGCAGCATGAAAGCGCAGATGGGGCTGCCAGATATGAAACTCCCCATCCAGTATGCCCTGGCCTGGCCCGAAAGGATTCAATCGGATTTTCCGCGATTCAGTTTTCTTGATTATCCGGAGCTGACCTTTTTGCAACCCGATCGAAATAATTTTCGTAATCTTGCACTCGCTTACGAAGCCATGGAATCCGGGGGCAACCTTCCCTGCATCATGAATGCCGCAAATGAGGTGGCTGTTGATGCTTTTTTAGATGGGAAAATCGGCTTCCTTCAAATTCCTGATATTGTTGAACAATCCATGAGCTCGGTTGGTTTTATTGCCGCTCCCGATTATGGAAGTTTGGTGGAAACCAACAGAATAACAAAAGAATACGTGAAAAGCACGTTGTTGAAAAATTTGATAACAGATTGATTGATGGATATTTTAATTCAGATTCTTGCTTTTATTTTCAGTCTTTCGGTGTTGGTGATCGTGCACGAATTCGGTCATTTCATTGCAGCGAAGGCTTTCAAAACGAAGGTTGAAAAATTCTACCTCTTTTTTAATCCGGGTTTTTCCATTTTTAAGTTCAGGATTGGCGAAACAGAATATGGTATGGGATGGCTACCGTTGGGTGGCTATGTGAAAATAGCCGGTATGATTGACGAATCGATGGATAAGGAGCAGATGAAAAAACCTCCGCAGCCCTGGGAGTTTCGGTCCAAGCCCAGTTGGCAAAGGCTGATCATTATGCTCGGTGGTGTGATTATGAATGTAGTACTGGCTGTGATTATTTACATCATCCTGCTTTTTAACTATGGCGAAAAATATCTCCCTACCGAAAATCTTAAAGATGGCATTTGGGTTACCGACTCCTTGCTGATGGACGTTGGGCTGCAGACCGGTGATAAAGTGATATCCATTAATGGTGAGAAACCACCTTTGCGATACAACGAAATTCTCATCGAAATGCTTTATTCCCAAAGCATGACCGTTGAACGTGACGGGAAACGTGTAAATATCGATCTGCCGGAGGATCTGGCCGGACAACTTTCGGAGCAGCGGGGTTCACGCATCGAATTGAGGTTCCCCTTTGTCGTCGGGGCCATTCCCGATTCATCCCATAATGCAAATTCCGGCCTGCAAGAAAAGGATATGGTTGTTGGCCTTAACGGTGAAGAAATAAAATATTTCGACCAGTTTACAGTCATTGCACAAAAACTCAAAGGCAGAAGTGTGGTTGTGGATTTAATGCGCGATGGCAATGAAAAGCAGATCACATTGCAAATTAATGAAGATGGAAAAATTGGGGTAGTGCCGGTTTTTTTGATGCCAGATCAGCTTGAAGAACTTGGAATTTATGAATTTGAAAAACAAAACTATACACTATGGCAATCCATTCCTGCAGGTGTTACCATGGCCAGGGAGCAACTCGTAAATTACGTACGCCAGTTTCAGTTGTTGCTGAACCCTGATACCGGTGCCTACAAAGGCCTCGGTGGTTTCATTACCATCGGATCTTTCTTTCCGGCTAACTGGGACTGGTACCGCATTTGGCAACTCACGGCATTTTTGTCCATCATGCTGGCAATTTTGAATATTCTGCCAATTCCGGCGCTTGATGGTGGCCATGTAATGTTTTTGCTTTACGAGATGATAACCAGCAGAAAACCAAGCGATAAATTTATGGAATACGCCCAGATTGCCGGAATGGTGATTTTGTTGGGTTTGCTTGTATTTGCTAATGGAAACGACATCATGCGGTGGTACAATAATCTGCTTTAGCGAAAGTTTCCTGGCAGATTTCATCCTGCTTGCCTTATTCCGACGACTCTCATCATTTTCTTTTTATTTTTGTTTTGTCCGTTTTGGCAAAATAACTTGCAGAGATCTGTATTTCAACTGGTAAACCATCCCAAATTATGAGTAGTAAAAATGATGAATATCTTCGCATACTCGAACAGACCCCATATGCAGTATTGATTTTTGATGATTTTGACAATGTGCTTTTCGCCAATAAACTGGCAGATAAATGGTTCGAAAAACCGGATCATTTCGGCAAAATTGAGAAATCACTCAAAGTCACCCCTCAAAAATGGCAGGATACCAAAACCAGGGTTCAGCAGGGTGAAACGGTATCCTTCGAATCCAAAGTTTCCAGCCCACTGATAAAGTATGCAAATATTTTTTCCGGAAGCGCCACTTTCAATGGCCGGCAAGCACTGTTGTTGTTTATCCGGGATATTTCTGAGCAGCGATACCTGGAGCAGGAGCTGAGAAGTGAAAAAAATTTGAGGGAACTCATTCTCGACTCTATACCGGCACTAGTATTTGTGAAGGACGATGAAAACCGCCTCATTTCAATAAACCGTGCATACCTGGAAGCCACTGGTCTCAAAAAAGAAGATGTGCTGAATGTTGATGTTTCAGCTTTGATTGAAAACAATGAAATTGCAGAAAATTATTGGAAAGACGACCTTGAAGTGATCGAAACCGGGTTGCCCAAACGAAACATCATTGAGCCTCTCATCACTGATGAAAAGCGATGGTTTATCACCGACAAGATACCTTTTAGAAATGATGTAGGAAAAGTAATTGGTGTGATTGGTTTTTCCATTGATATCACCGAGCGCAAGAATGCTGAAGATGCCCTTATCCGGAGTGAAAGGATGCTTAGGCTGATTTTCGACTCATCTCCGGACGGTATTGTCATTAGTGATTTAAATGGCCGGTTTGTCCGTACAAATGAAGCTTTTCGGCGACTTTTGGGCTATGATTTTGAAAAAACGACGAACATGAATTTCCGGGATATTACCCCTGCTGATTCTACGGACTTGGAAGTCGGTTTTATCCGTCAGTCGCTGCATTCAGGTGCGGATTCCCAAACTTTTGAGAAAGCGTATTTAAACAGTGAAAATAATACAGTTCCGGTGGCGGTAACATGCTGGATGCTGCATGATGAAAATGGAAAACCATTGCAGATGGTCGCCAATGTGAAAGACCTCACCTACCAGAAAAAAGCTGAAAAACTGGAAAGATCATTGCTTGAGAAAGAAAAAGAAGACCTTGAGAAAGATCTAATTATCAAAACCAAACAACTTCATTTTAAGGTTACACAACTCGTTGAAAAAAATGAACTGGTAAACAGTTTGATTGGGCAACTCAAAAGTTTGCAGGGGCAAAACCCAAAGCAGGTAAGCGCAGGGATCGATAATATAATTCATGACCTTCAAAATAATTCGCATGAAGATTTCTGGGCGCAGTTTGAAGCAACGTTCGGCCAAATCAATCAATCGTTTTACGAAAATCTGTTCAGGGCCTATCCAAATCTTACCAGTAACGAACGAAAAATCAGTGCATTTCTAAGAATGAACTTTTCTACCAAGGAAATCTCAAACATTACGCACCAAAGTATCAGGAGTATCGAAATGGCAAGATCAAGATTAAGGACCAAATTAAAACTCGACAGAAAGGAAAATTTAACCAAGTTTTTGAGCAGATTTTAAATGATTGTGAAATTGTGATTTTTGGCATGTTTTGCGCTTTTCCCGATCAAAATGCAGTTAAGTTTCACGTAAACAATAACATGTATAAATAATGCATGTCTGATCCGGTAATTGATCAGGTGAAAATGTGCAATTTTTGTGAAATAAAAAGCAATAAATTATTTGGTAGTAAACGCTTAGGGTTGTAGGTTTGCAGCGACTAAATCATGGTTGTTTTTAATAATTGGTTCAGGGAGTGGTTGGAGTCAACCTAAAAGCAGGGGGATATAAAATCCACAAGACTTTTTACTCCAGATTTAGCAATTATCCCCCCCCGCTCCCAAGCTTTTTATGCCCTGTATGCACCCAGTTAAATTGATTTGTAAACCCAGAAATATGTCTATTTTAAAAAATTCAACCCAATTCATAGAAGAATCCCTTAAACATATTTTTATTTCGTTTGCTTCTTGGCAAATGCAGTTATACTTTCCAGAATAGTCTTCGCGGTGTACAGAAATAATTCCACATCAAGGAAAAATATCACGTTCCTGTTCCCGAAACGACCCACTCAATCATTACTATAGAATTAGCAGAGCTTAAGCATGAAATTACACGATATCAGTCAGCGGATGTGCTACAGTTTGGTGGGAGGTAATGTTTGGAATGTCTTTCTCCCGGCTTCGCCGTCAGAAATCTGATTACAAATGTTATGATGTTGAAAATATGCGGATGTCATCTGGAAAGGGTGGTTACGCAAGGAACGTAACTGTTTAATTATGGAGTAAAGCGAATCTACCATTTTCTGGATGAAAAATTCTTTTTGGTGAGTTGCCTGTTTTCGATATCGAACAGGTGGACCATAAGAAAATAGCCCGCGCCCTGATTAAAAAGTACGCAAACTTGGATCACGAATGCCAGGAACAGTGATTTCAGGATCAATTTCAGGAATGGTTTTGTTTATTTGAAAATTCCGGAATTCATTTATCCATTAAGTATATTTCAACAGCATTTCCAGGAGGTGAACGAAAACTGGGCAACATTTTACATGAAGGAAACACAGTAGTTGGAATTACTGAAAATGAACCTTTTGAAATATTGTAGTTTCCAGGTTAGTGTAGGTTCTACTATCATTTTTGTGGGTAACATTCTCATTGCTGGTTATTGTATGTTTTTCTGCAGGACCTTCCACAAAATTTGCAAAGTATTTTAATTCGCATATCTGGGAAAGAAGCAGAACAACCAACCGGGAATAAATTGAGAGCTCTCCGTTTAAAAACAAATTATTAGTAACTTCAAACTCATATTCTGTTTTTGGCAAGTTGTGTCGGAAGTTACTACAGAATTTATAAATTATTATGGTGCAAGTAGCAAGGTCAAAATATTCAGGAACTAAATTTTCAAAAAAAATCATTTAAATTTTGCCTGACAACTTGGACAAGCCAAAACCTGTTACAAACTACTATAATTGCTATACCCCCTGTTTGGTTTTGGCTTGTCAGAAGTTAGAGGATGATCGGTTTGATCATCGTTTAAAGACCTTTTATTTTTATTCAATTATCACTCCTTTCCAACTTTTTGTGTAGCCGGCAATATCACCGGGCACTAATCGTTGCTGATCATTAAGCCTGTAAGGCCATTAAAATTTCTTCAGGAATTCGCGTGAGGATTTATCGCACGAAAGGGTGTTTAATTTGCACCCGGATTTTGATGTGATAGATTTTATTTTATGCTCAAAAAGCTTTTAACCCTTCTGCTTATTATTGGTGCAGCGGTTTTGTACGGCCAGCAACTGCCGCAGTACACGCAATACATGTTCGCAAAATGCACACAACCCAGGATACACGGGTTATGGCAAAGAGGTATTTGTGTTACCGGGCTTGTAAGGCAGCAGTAAGGTGGGGTTTAAGGAAGCCGACTCCAGAAGGACTCTGCAATTATTGCACCGGAAACTTATCTTGTTTCCGTTCATTCCCGCAATTAAAGCTTTTACGCGGAGGGCTGGGCGCAACCATTGTTCAGGATCAGATTGGCCACTACAACGATATTTATCTGAACATCATGTATGCCTATCATACCACGCTTGGTGTGGGTGATCTTGGAATCGGCGTTCAACTGAGCCTGTTGAACAAAGCCATTGATTTTCAAAACTGGATGCCTTGCAGGATGGAAGTCCGGTGTTAGGTGAAGGCGAGGAAACGGACTGTATTTTGACGGCGGAATTGGTCTTTATTACCGGGTTCCGGATAATTATTATCTCGGATTGTCGGTGATGCAGCTTTTGGAGTCGAATAAAACAGAAGGAACAAAGTTCGAGCTTCGCAGGCAAATCAACATGTGGCGGGCTGAATTTAATTTCCCAAACATACACCGGCCATCGATGTTTTACCATCAATACTCATCAAAACCGAGGGCCATCTCAGTATGACCTTACCGGATTGCTTCGATATAAAAACCAGTTTTAGGGCGGGCTTACCTATCGGTTCAGGATGCAATGGCTGATTGTTGGATTCGACTATAAAACTTCCAATACGGATATTCATACGATATCAATACTTCTGCCATCAGTACCACGGAACTCACGAAATACGGAGCGAAGCTATTGCTTCAAAATTGAAATTGACAAAGTGAAAAGATTTACAGAAATACGAGTTCCTATAATTTGTTTGCATGTACTTCGTTTCAAAAGAGTTTTCAATCAAAATCGAATCTATTCAATAGGCAATTCAGTAAGTTGCAGGTCATTTTCAATTCAGGTTTAGTCTTTTTTTCATGAGGGGTCAGAAAAATTCTGTAAGTGCCGCTACGTAAGCGTTTAATTAATTTTGTGAATAGAATTTACTATTATAATAAAGCATGGGCAAAGTCGTTACACTGTTTGTAAAATCAGCAGTTCATATGAGAAAATTTTTGTTTTTCCTACTGGCAGCGGCCATTATCAGTAGTTGCAGTAACAGTGGAAATGGTGAATTAACGGGGGTACAGGACCGCCCTAAATTTTATCAGCCCGATCCTTACGGGATGGCATTCATTCCATTAGGCTCCTACGTTATGGGTGTCGGTGAAGAAGATGTTCCATATTCTCAGGTTACAAATCCCAAGCGGGTAACCGTAAGTTCGTTTTATATGGATGAGACGGAAATCACCAATAACGAGTACCGGCAGTTTGTTTACTGGGTGCGGGACTCGATGGTACGCTCGTTGCTTGGCGACATAAACCCTGAAGAATATCTGATAGAGGAAGATCCGGAAACCGGCGAACTTTACGATCCGCCATTTCTCAATTGGGAAACCGATATCGACTGGGAGGATGAAGAAACGGTTCAAACCCTTGAGGAGCTATACCTGCCTGAAAACGAAAGGTATTTTCGTAAAAAGGAGTTCGACACCCGCAAGATGAAATATCGTTATTTCTGGATCGACCTGAAAAGTGCTGCTAAGAAGGATTATTCCCAGGAGCCTGATCCCACCGATGCATCATTTGCAAACCGCCCGCAGGGCATGAACGACCGTTCGGTTTATGTGAGGGAAGAAGTCATTAACGTTTATCCTGACACGCTTTGCTGGATACATGATTTTCCATACAGCTACAACGAACCACTCACCCAGTCTTATTTCTGGCACCCTACCTACGATCATTATCCCGTTGTAGGTGTAAACTGGAACCAGGCCAGGGCTTTTTGTGTTTGGAGATCAGCCCAATTCAATAATTACCTGAGAAGCAATGAACAGGCCGGGTTAAATGATTTCAGACTGCCTTCGGAAGCCGAATGGGAGTGGGCTGCTCGTGGAGGTTTTGAAGCCAATCCTTTCCCATGGGGAGGCCCCTACAGCCGCAACGAAAAAGGCTGTTTGCTCGCCAATTTCAAACCAAACCGTGGAAATTATACGGATGATGGCGGTGCCACACCAGTAATTGTTGGACATTTTCAGGCCAACAGCTTCGGCCTTTACGATATGTCGGGTAATGTGGCGGAATGGACACGAAGTGCTTACGACAAGGCTTCGGGAATTATAACCTGGGACCTCAACCCCGATTATGAATACAATGCAAAAGAAGATGATCCCATTGCCATGAAGCGCAAAGTTGTGAAAGGCGGGTCATGGAAAGATATTGAATATTACCTGCTCGTTTCCACACGGGATTATGAATATCAGGATACCGCAAAATCATACATTGGTTTCAGATGTGTGATGCCTTATCTTGGTCGTTCCAAAGGTGATAATCCATCCAGAGCATCTAACGTTTATTAAACTTTTTTAGTAAAATTCCTGAAACAAAAATTTAATGAATTCATCAGCAAAACCGAAAAAGAAAAAGGGGCCTACAGCATTTGAGCGGGCTCTTGAAAGTCCTTTCTTCAAAAGATTCATGTCAGTAGCTTACGGCCTTGGCGCTTCAATTGTAATTATAGGTGCGCTGTTTAAAATCACGCATATCAAAGGAGCTAACGAGGCTTTGTTTATTGGGATGGTAACCGAAGCCATCATTTTTGCTTTATCCGCACTCCAAAAGCCGCACGTTGAACCCGACTGGAGCCGCGTTCACCCGGAGCTACAGGAAGATTATCATGGGATTCCATTTGAAGGCGAGGTCAAAAAAGCCACCGGTGGCGGCGGACAGGCCAGCAAACTTGATGAAATGTTGGTCAATGCCGATATTGATGATGAGATGATCAGCAGGCTGGGATCAGGACTTAAAAACCTGAGTGATTCTACCTCCAAAATGAACAATATGGCGAAAGCCAGTGTAGCCAATGATGAATTTGTGGAAAAATTAAATCGAGCCTCACAGTCTGTTTCAACACTTTCAGATTCCTACAGCAAAACATCAAAGGCATTGGATCAGGAGCTTACCGTTTCAGGTGAATTTTCAAACAACGTTAAAGAAGCATCCACTGCTGCAGCTAATCTGAAGCAGGTTTATGCGCAAACTTCAGAATCCTTGAAAGAAGATATTGAGGCTTCACAGGTTTTATCCAAAAGCCTGACATCTGCATCTGAATCAGCCAAAAAGCTATCCGAAAGCTATTTTAGTTCTTCCGAAAGCATCATGAAAAATATAGAAGAACTGAGTGCTACCACTTCAAAAAATACTGCATTCAACGATCAGCTTAAAAAGCTTTCAGGTAACTTATCATCGCTTAATACATTATATGAGTTACAGCTAAAGTCAGGCGAACAGCAACAACAGGCTACGGCTAAACTTCATGAAACCATGGCTAAATTACTGGCCGATATGGAGAAATCCTCCAGTCAAACGGCAAATTATCAAAAAGAAATGGAAAGTCTTACCAGCAAAATGTCTTCGCTCAACGGCATTTACGGAAATATGCTTTCGGCCATGAATGTTAAGTAATGATGAAAACCCTAAAAAGAACGTCATAAATGGCTGGATATAAAGAAACACCGCGGCAGAAGATGATCGCCATGATGTATTTGGTGCTCACAGCGATGTTGGCATTGAATGTGTCGAAGGAAATGCTGAATGCCTTTTTGGTGGTAAACGACAGCGTGGAACTGACCAATGAAAATTTCACAAAAAAGCTGAATGACACTTATCAATCATTTGAAACTAAATATCAGAATGATCAGGTTAAAGTAAAGCCTTTTTATGACCGGGCGCTTGAGGCCAGAAGCCTGTCAACAACAATGGTTAACTACATCGATAGTCTGAAATACCATTTGATTTCGATAACCGAAGGGATTTCTTATGATTCGGCTAAACTTGTGAATGTTTCCGATGTAAAGAACAAAGACGATTACGATACACCCACAAATTTTTTCTTCCGTGGAAGTGAAGATGGCTCGAAAGGTACAGGTAAAGACCTTAAGCAGCGAATTGATGATTACCGGATAAATATGCTCAACCTGCTTGAGGCCGAAGACAGAAAAAGGGTTAAGCTGGGCCTGAGAACCGATGGCGACTACGAGGATACGGAAGGTGTAAAACTAAACTGGATACAATACAACTTTTATCATACTATTCTTGCTGCAGATGTGGCAATCCTGAACAAGATCATAACTGAAGTTTATAATGCAGAATTTGATGTGGTGAACTTCTTGTTGGATGCTGTAGATGCCAAAGACTTTAAGTACGATAAGATCGACGCTAAAATATTGCCAAAACGCGATTATGTTTTTGTTGGCGAAGATTATGAAGCTGAAGCAATTGTTGCTGCGTATAGCACAACCCAAAGCCCGGAAGTATTTCTGAAGATGGGTGTAGATTCACTTCCCATAGATCAGTTAGCGTCTGCCCAACCCATTAAGGGTGAAAGAGGTTTGGTAAGATTTAGCCTTCCGGCTGACGAAGAAGGAACAATGAAGTATGCAGGGGTTATCCGCGTAAGAGGTGGTACCGGCGAAATGAACACGTATCATTTTAATGAGGAATATACAGTGGGGCGTCCGTCATTAACGGTTTCTGCTACCAAAATGAATGTTTTCTATATTGGTGTGGATAATCCGGTGGGTATTTCGTCACCTGGGATACCAAACGAGAAAATAACCCCGTCTATCAATTTAGGAACGCTCACACGAGATCCTGAAAATGACGGTTGGATAGTAAATATTGCTGAAAAACCACAGGGTGAAATGACCGCAGTTATCTCAGTATCTGCCGAAATTGACGGGAATGCCAAGAAGATGGGAGAAATGAATTTCAGGCTTCGTACCGTACCGGATCCAATAGCGAAAATTGCAAATAAAACGGACGGAACTATCGCTGCCAACGCCTTATTATACTCACCGCAGATTGTGCCGGTGAAACCAAAAGATTTCGATTTCGACATGGTTTTTGAAATCGTCTCTTTTGATATGGTACTTCTTCAGGGTGAATCGGTTATCAGGCGCAGTGCCAACGGGCAGTATTTTACACAGGAAATGAAGGATTTGATTGAAACGGCGAGACGCGGGCAGAGGATATGGTTCGAAAATATTGTTGCTACCGGAACGGATAAAGAAACCCGGAGACTTAACTCTATCAATTTTACGATACAGTAATTATCAGAAAATTAAAATTTAATATTATGAATATCAGGCTTGTAAAATTATTCGTTTTTTTTACCTTTTGCTTGTCGGGCATAGTCGTTTTGGCGCAGCCGGCCAACCAGGTACAACTGGTTACTGAGCCGCGTGATAAGGCCTACGACAGAGCCCACATTGACGACTTGAAGCCGATTTCCTATCCCTATCTGCGCGAATCGGATGTTTTCTGGGAAAAACGCATCTGGCGGGTGATCGATCTCCGGGAAAAGGTCAACCAGCCGCTCTATTTCCCGGAAATTCCCCAGGGACGCTGGCGCAGCCTGATGCAGGTTTTGTGGGATGCAGTGCTTGGTGGAGAAATCACGGCATACGAATACACACCCAGTACCGATAATTTTGAATCGCTGATTCCGCTAACGGCTAACCAGATCGAGCAACAACTTACGGATACTGTTCCGGTTCAGGTGGTGGATCCCAATGATCCGAACAACTTTATCACCGAAATTAAACCCGAGTCTTTTGTGCCTGAAGATGTGGTTCGTTACATGATAAAGGAAGACTGGATTTTTGATAAACAGCGTTCTGAAATGCAGGTGCGTATTCTGGGTATTTGCCCGTTAAGGATTGATTATGATGAGAATGGAACCCAGCGGGGCTATGAAAACCTCTTCTGGCTTTATTTCCCGGAAATCAGACCTTTGCTTGCACGGTTTGAAATTTTCAACCGGAACAACAGCGCACGCCGGATGTCGTATGATGAATTTTTCATTGCACGCCAGTTTGCAAGCTACATTACAAAAGAAGACAATGTGTATAACCGTGAAATTAGAGAATATACTATGGGAGTTGATGCCCTGCTGGAATCAAAACGCATAAAGGAAGACCTGAGAAACTTCGAGGCTGAACTCTGGGTTTATTAGTAACTCCCTTTTTAGTTTTGGCTTGTCCAGGTTGGGAAACAGCCTTGTTTAAAAATATTGAAACTCCTTGCCGGCTGCCGGTAAGGAGTTTTTTGTTTATTTTGTTAAGCAAAAGCACATCCTTATGTCAGTTTCATTTTTAAGCACACCCATCGAATATCTGAAAGGTGTCGGTCCTGCACGGGCTGAACTGCTGAAAAAGGAACTGGGCATCCATACCTTCGAAAACCTGCTGCATAATTATCCCTTCAGATATGTGGATCGCAGCAAGTTTTTTAAAGTAGCCGAAATCTCAAGCGAAAATGCCTGGGTGCAGGTGAAAGGAAAGATCAAGGGCTTAAAAACAATTGGAGCGGGCAGGGGAAAACGGCTTACCGGATTTTTACAGGATGATAGCGGTTCGGTGGAACTGGTGTGGTTCCGCGGCATAAACTGGGTGCAGGATAAAATAAAACCAAATCTTGAATACGTGGTATTTGGAAAACCTACCCTGTTCAACGGCCGTTTTAATTTCGCCCATCCCGAAATTGAGGCGGTACCGGATTTGGAGGCCGGCCCGGCATCAACCCTACAGCCGGTTTATAATTCCACCGAAAAATTGAAAAGCAAAGGGCTCGAAAGCCGTGGCATTGCCAGGTTAACCAAAACGCTGGTGGGCCAGTTACAGGGGCATGTTTATGAAACACTCTCGATGGAGTTGATCCACAGGATGAAATTTTTGCCTCGCGAGAAGGCACTCATCAACATCCACCATCCGGAGAATCAGCATTTACTTGATAAATCCGTGGCCAGGCTGAAATTTGAGGAATTGTTTTTCATCCAACTGATGCTGCTGAAGCAGAAATTCATTCGTACGCAAAAAATTAAAGGGCAGGTGTTCTCGCGGGTAGGCGATCATTTTAATAACTTTTATAATCACCATCTGCCTTTCGTGCTCACAGATGCTCAAAAGCGCGTGATCCGAGAGATCAGAGCGGATATGGGAACGGGAAATCAAATGAACCGCCTGCTGCAGGGCGACGTGGGCAGTGGCAAAACCCTGGTTGCGCTCATGTGTATGCTCATCGCCATCGATAATGGTTTTCAGACTGCATTGATGGCACCGACCGAAATTCTTGCGCAGCAACATTTTGGCACCATCATCAGGATGCTGGAAAAAATGAATTTGGAGATTATGTTGCTCACCGGTTCAACAAAAACCGCAGAAAGAAAAGTAATACACGAAAAACTGCAAAACGGATCTCTGAAAATCCTCATCGGAACCCATGCCCTGATAGAAGATAC
The DNA here is from genome assembly GCA_018400545.1 of Bacteroidales bacterium. The sequence goes on along the minus strand of JAGYLT010000010.1, from coordinate 2,757 downwards.
TGTTAAGTTTAACAACCTGGGTTTTGTGGTCATTGATGAGCAGCACCGCTTTGGCGTGGCCCAGCGTGCCAAATTATGGAAAAAGAATGTGGTACCCCCGCATGTGCTGGTGATGACAGCTACGCCCATTCCCCGGACACTGGCCATGACAGTGTATGGCGACCTGGATGTTTCGGTAATCGACGAACTGCCTCCGGGCAGGAAATCGGTGCAAACGTTTCATTATTACGACAGCAAGCGTCCAAGGCTTTTCAATTTCATGAAAAAGCAAATTGCCGAAGGGCGCCAGGTTTATGTGGTTTATCCGCTGATCAACGAATCGGAAACCCTCGATTTAAAGGATCTGATGGACGGATATGAAAGTGTTGTCCGTTCATTTCCTTTGCCGGATTATGCGGTTAGCATCGTCCACGGCCAGATGAAAACCGACCAGAAAGACTGGGAGATGCAGCGTTTTGTGAAGGGAGAAACAAATATCATGGTGGCGACAACCGTAATCGAAGTTGGTGTGGATGTGCCGAACGCTTCTGTGATGGTAATCGAAAATGCCGAGCGCTTCGGGCTTTCGCAACTTCACCAGCTACGGGGCAGGGTAGGGCGTGGCGCCGATCAGTCGTATTGCATTTTAATGACCGGATATAAACTGACCAACGATGGCCGGAAGCGCATCCAGACCATGGTGGAAACCACCGACGGGTTTAAAATTGCAGAGGTGGATATGAAACTTCGTGGCCCCGGCGATATGCACGGCACCCAGCAAAGTGGTGTGCTCGATATGAAGCTGGCCGATATCATCCGTGATGAAAAAATCCTGAAGTTTGCCAGATCCGTTGCTATCGAAATTCTAAATGATGACCCCGGACTTCAAAAGCCCAAAAATGCTTTACTGGCCGGTACCCTGCTTCGGATGGAGGATAAGACCCAGGACTGGAGCAGGATCAGTTAGATTTTGCAGTATTTTTTTTCTACATTTTCCAGGCATTAAACTTTTTAACCACCTCAGGAATTTTTTTGTATTCATAAACCTTGTTCACTTACCACAGGCTTCAGCCTTTTGGTTAAAGGAAATGATGGAAAATCCACAACCTCTCCAATCCTGATTCTACAGGAATCAGGATTGGAGAGGTTGTATGGGCGAATGAGTTTATTTTTTTTTATTCCACAAGCAAAATCATGTGGCAATGTACTTTTGATTAATTTTTGGCATTTATCAGGATTAAGATTTTAAATGCGTTTAACCTGATCAAATAGCCGCTTCAGTGCTCCTCTAAACTTCAATTTATTACATTTGCGGACTTAATTTCAAAATCAAAACAGATCATGAAGATTTCGTATAACTGGCTTAAAGAATATGTTCATATAGACCTTGATGCACAACAGGTTTCAGAAATTTTAACCGATACCGGGCTGGAAGTGGAAACCCTGGAAAAAATTGAAACCATCAAAGGCGGATTGAAAGGTGTGGTGGTTGGTGAGGTAAAGACCTGTGAAAAGCATCCCGATGCCGATAAACTAAGTGTGACCACCGTTGATGTGGGGGGCGGGAAGATTCTGCCTGGTTTGCGGTGCGCAATGTGCCGCCGGCCAAAAGGTGGTTGCTGGCCACCGTTGGAACAACTTTGTATTCCGGGGAAAAGCCTTTTGAAATTAAGAAAGCCAAAATCCGGGGCCAGGTGTCCGAAGGGATGATTTGCGCTGAGGATGAACTCGGCCTGGGCGATTCGCACGAAGGCATCATGGTTTTGCCGGAAGATGCAGAAGTGGGTATGGAAGCCCGCGATTATTTTCAGATCGAAGAAGATTATGTATTCGAGATCGGGCTGACGCCAAACCGAAACGACGCCATGTCGCATGTGGGTGTAGCCCGCGACCTGGTTGCAGCGCTTAATTTCCACAATGCGGATGCGGATTATAAAGTGGTAACTTCCTGCACCGATCGTTTTAAAGTGGAAAATCAAAAGCTTCCCATCGAAGTGGTGGTGGAAGACCAGGAGGCCTGCCCGCGCTACTCGGGTGTTACCATTTCAAATGTTAAGGTGCAGGAATCGCCCGACTGGCTCAAAAACCGGCTGCTTTCCATTGGGCTCCGTCCGATAAATAATCTCGTGGATATCAGCAATTTCATCCTTCACGAAACCGGCCATCCCACCCATTTTTTCGATGCAGATAAAATAAAAGGCAATAAAATCATCATCAAGAAATTGCCAAAGGGAACCAAATTTTTATCTCTTGATGAGGAAGAACGGGAACTATCCGGCCAGGATCTGATGGTATGCGATGGCGAAGAAAACGGTATGTGTATCGCCGGCGTATTTGGCGGACTGGATTCAGGGGTAACCGAAAATACCAAAAACATTTTCATCGAAAGCGCATATTTCGATCCGAAAACCATCCGGAAAACGGCTAAATATCACGGATTAAATACCGATTCATCCTTCCGGTTTGAGCGGGGCACCGATCCCAATGCCACACTGTATGTGATGCGCAGGGCGGCACTGATGGTTCAGGATTTGGCCGGCGGAGAGGTGTCTTCGGAAGTTCAGGATGTATATCCCAACCCAATTGACCCCTGGAAGATTGAAGTGAAATATGCCAACATCGATCGGCTGATTGGGAAGTCAATCCCACACGATCACATCCAGGACATCCTCTTTTCCCTCGGTATAAGCATTATTGAAGATCGTGAAAAAACACTGGTTGTGGAAGTGCCAACCTTTAAGGGTGACGTAACCCGTGAAGCTGACATTATTGAGGAGA
>JAGYLT010000001.1 GCA_018400545.1 Bacteroidales bacterium | reverse complement strand
TTTTTTCAAATATTTTCGGCCTTCGGTGATTAATTCACAAACTTACAAAGTTTGTGAATTAATCAGGTTAAGTAACTTCCAACTCAAATTCTGTCAGAAAATAACAGAAGCTGAGTCGGAAATTGCCATAATAAAACCGACCAACCGCTTCAATGATCCCTGAAAAACAGCAGCCTGCTGAACATGTGGAGGAAATTCTTGTTTCAGCAGCAATTAATGGTCATTAAATTGACTGAAGTTTTTTGAATAAAATATGAATGTTTAACAATTTATAATTGAATCGTATGATACAAAAGGAAAGAATTGGAATTTTCGGCCCCATCAAAGCAACGTTGATCGGCGACGAAGTAAAACCAGGTTACAAAGCGAAAGATTTTACAGTGGTTGGCAACGACCTGAAACCCGTAAAATTCAGCGATTATGATGGAAAAATCAGGATACTTTCGGTAGCCCCTTCTATCGACACAGGTGTATGTTCTGCACAAACCAAAAGATTCAACGAGGAAGCCACAAAATTCGGCGAGGTGGTAGTACTCTCAATTTCGATGGACCTCCCATTTGCTCTGGGCCGGTTTTGCTCGGCGGAAGGCATTGATGCCGTTTTAACAACTTCAGACCACATGGAAGCAGAATTCGGAATGAAATATGGTTTCCTGATGAAAGAACTCAGGCTGCTGAATCGCGGTATTGTGATCGTTGATAAAGATGGAACGATAAAGTACGTGGAATATGTGGAAAACAATTCCAACCACCCTGATTATGATAAAGCACTTGAAATCGTAGAAAAGTTACGTTAAAAAATCTCACTTTAGAAAGGCCATCTCCCGGACGGGGTGGCTTTTCTTTTTTCATCATCCTGCAAAAAAATTAATCCCTTTGCGCAATGCAGGGCTTAAATATTTGTTCTCATCTCCTACAATTTTAAAATCATGACAGCAATAATCACCAAAACAGACACGCTCAAGCCAAAATCCAATCTCGTAGTTCTATTATCAGATTCATTGGAAATTGAGGGGAACCATCTCACAGATGATGAAAAAGCATACATCAGGAACTCCTTTGAAAAAAATAAAATAACGCAGTTTGATTTCAACAGGTTTGAAAATTGGATTTTTGTAAGGATCATTAAGCAGGAAGGCGATGAAACGAAGATTCTGGAAAATTGCCGTAAAAGTGGAGATGATTTTCAAAACCTGGTGAACAAGCAAAAACTGGAAGAAATTACCATTGTCAGAAACAATTTAAACCCCGGCCAGGCTTTGGCTTTCGCCGAAGGTGTGGTGCTGGGTAACTATCAGTTCATCAAATATTTTAAAGATCAATCGGAAAAGGCAAATACGCTAAAGGCCATACATATTTATGATGATTCCATCACCGGTGAATCTGTTGAGGAACTTAACATTGTGAGCTCCGCCGTTTGCAAAGCACGCAATCTGGTTAATGAGCCTGTGATGCAACTCAATGCTGTAAAGCTCGCTGATCACTTTACTGAGATGGCCAAAGATGCCGGGATTAAAATCGAGGTATTCAACAAAAAGAAAATTGAAAGCCTTAAAATGGGGGGACTGCTTTCGGTAAATATCGGCAGCATCGATCCGCCTACATTTACCGTGATGGAATGGAAACCGGAAAATGCCCGGAATGAAAAACCGCTGATTTTTGTCGGGAAAGGCGTAACCTTCGACACCGGCGGACTCAACATTAAAGTGGGCAAATACATGGAAAACATGAAATCCGACATGAGCGGCGCCGCCATGATGGGATCGGCCATTTACGCCGCAGCCAAAGCAAAGTTGCCATTGCACATCATCGCGCTGATCCCGGCCACGGATAACCGGCTTAATGGAAACGCCTACGTCCCGGGCGATGTCATCACCATGCACAACGGGCTAAAGGTTGAAATAGTTAATACCGATGCCGAAGGCCGCATGATCCTGGCAGATGCGTTGAGCTATGCCCAAAAATACGATCCTGAACTGGTCATCGATGCAGCCACACTCACCGGATCGGCACAGCGGGCCATCGGGAAATACGGTGTAGTGGCCATGCATGCCCATGCCACCGAAGCCATGGAAGAACTCAAGAGCAGTGGAAACGCTGTTTATGAGCGCGTGGCGGAATTTCCTTTCTGGGATGAATATGCCGACATGATGAAATCACCGATTGCCGACCTGGTGAATGCAGGCCCGCCTGAAGCAGGCATGATCACCGCCGGAAAGTTCCTGGAAAAATTTACCGACTACCCGTTTATTCACCTTGATATTGCCGGAGTAGCTTTCGCCGAAAAACGCGACAGTTACCGCAATCAGGGCGGAACCGGTTTTGGTGTCCGGCTGCTTTTCGACTTCCTGAAAAAACAAGCCTGACCGGTCATCATCCACAAGGAGTGAAACCTGACCGGTGACTACACTTTTAATCATTACAATTTCCGCAAAGAGATAAATTATTGGGCCGCACCGATCAGCCAAATAAAGCCTAATTTTGTGGTTTGATTTTCAAAAACCGGGATTTGAAAAATACAGGAATTCTTCATCTAATCTCCATGCTGATTGGCATAGCTGTTATTTCGGGTTGCAACACCACACGCAATGTTCCTGAAAACGAATACCTGCTTAAAAAGAATCTGGTAAGTATCAACGAGGATCAATCAGGTGAAAAAAACATTCCATTCGATTCAGATGATCTCTACATCCTACTCGAACAGCAGCCAAACGACAAGTTCCTCGGTCTTTTAAATATCGGTTTGTGGGTAAACAGTTTTACCAGCAAGGGAAAAGAAAACTGGTTCAAGCGGTGGTTGAATAAAAGCCTGGGGCAGGAACCCGTCATCCTGCAGGAAAACAAAATTGACCAGTCTATCCAGCAAATCAATCTGTATCTGGAAAACAACGGTTTTTTCAATTCAAAAATCAACACAGAAATCAGCCGGAAAAAGCAAAAAGCCAGTGTTGAATATTTTGTTGAACTGGCGCGCCCTTATCATATCAACGACATCGAATATGAGATTTTTGATTCGGCAATTCATCGTATTGTAACGCGAAATACGGATGAGTCGTTGATTAAAAACGGCGATCTCTATAATGCCGAAATGCTTGATGATGAGCGCTACCGGATATCCTCACTGTTGCGTGATGAAGGCTATTACTACTTTGCGCCGGAACTTGTTTTTTTTGAAGTGGACAGTGCTTTTGGCAATCACACCCTGAAGATTTACCCCAACATTCAGCCTTCAGGAGTTCCCGGCGATTCGCTGGAAACAGCAGTGCCCAACCGGAGTTTTCAGAAATACTACCTCAACCAGATATCCATCGATCCCGACTTCAATCCGGTAAGAACCGACACTTCTAAGATGACCCGGATTATCGATACCACAGGAATAAAAGGCATTGGCAATTTCAGTATTTATTATCGCGACAAGCTGAAGGTAAGGCCGGGTATCCTGAGGAAGGCCGTATTTCTGGAACCCTCAAATCTATACAGGGAAACGGATGAAAAACGAACGTACCGACAATTGTCGAGTTTCCCGCTTTTTGCGTTTACCTCGTTTAATTTCCGGGAAGCACCCGGAGTTGTCGAGCCAAAAGATTCTACCAGAAAATATGTGGATTGTTTTATCGAACTCACCCGCAGGCCGGTGCAGTCATTTTCGATAGAGGCAGAGGGCACTACCTCCGGAAGCCTGCTGGGCGTTGCCGGAAACCTGGTTTATCGGAACCTGAATATTTTCAGAGGCGGCGAAATTCTGAGCCTGAAGCTCACCGGCGGGGTAGAATGGCAGGCCGGAGGTGCCAACAATGATGCGGTTTTCCTGTTTTTTAACACCGTTCAAACAGGTGCGGAGGCTTCACTTGATTTCCCGAAATTTCTTCTGCCATTTGGCGGTGCGCGTATTTCAAATGCACTCCGGCCACGGACCACCATCAAAACCGGGGTGAATTACCAGAACAGGCCCGACTATGAGCGTTATGTTAGCAATGGATCTTTTGGTTACAGTTGGCGAAACAACGCATTTGTCAGCCACAGTTTTATTCCGCTGGAAATTAACTCCGTCTCCATTTTTCCGGATTCAACATTTTTGCAAAGGTTGGAAGACCTGAACGATCAGCGATTGATCAACCAGTACACCGACCATTTTATCATGTTGTCCAAATACACCTACATTTTTAATAACCAGGAACGAAACAAGGTACAGGATTTTACTTTTTTCAGATGGAATATCGAATCTGCCGGCAACATACTGAACGCGGCCAGCAACCTCTCATCCGCACCAAAAAACGAAAATGGAGAGTACACTGTGTGGAATATTCCATTTGCACAATATGCCAGAACAGATATCGATTTCAGGTATTATTTTGCACTCAGCGAGGATCATACACTGGTTTACCGCAACCTGCTCGGAATCGGGATTCCATACGGAAACTCTTCATCGCTGCCTTTTGAAAAGGGTTTTTATGCCGGCGGCTCAAATGACATGCGGGGCTGGAACTACCGGACACTCGGTCCGGGAGCTTTTCGCGATACCCTGTCCAATAATTTCGAACGCATGGGCGACATCATCCTTGAAGCCAACCTGGAATACCGCTTCCCGATTTACAGTTGGTTTAAAGGAGCTGTTTTTACCGACATCGGAAACATCTGGCTGTTGGAACCCAGCAATGTGATTCCGGAAGGTGAATTCAATTTCGATACTTTTTATAAGCAGTTTGCCATAAACGGCGGCGTTGGCCTGCGCCTCGACCTCAATTTTTTTATCATCCGGGTTGATGCAGCCACACCACTGCGCGATCCCTCCTATCTTGCCGGCAGCCGGTGGCGATTCAACAACCTTGCCCTCAAAAATGTAGTCTGGAATTTTGGGATCGGATATCCGTTTTAATGGGATGTTGGTAATTGGGAATTGGTGATTAGTAATTGGTGATTGGTAATTGGAAATTGGTGATTAGTAATTGGTGATTGGTTATTGATGAGTGCGGTCTAAAAAGCCTTCAAACTGCTGATTTTTCTTGTTTTTACCCTCCCGATAGCTATCGGGACCCTAAAGGGAAACTGCTAAAAATCAGCAGTTTGAAAAAGTCCCCTTAAGGGGATTTAGGGGTAATTTGGCTTTTTAGACTGAACTCATGAATAGTTTTCCTGCAACCAATATTTACTACAGATTAAATTTTCCGGATAACCAATAACCAATAACCTATAAAGGTTCCCTCTCCATCCCGGCTTAACAATTTTTAAATGCAGTGCAGGATACCTTCAGCACTGTAATACTTACTTTTGCGGTTAAACTCGTTCTAAATAAATTCCGATATGCCACATTATCATACACTTGGTAAAATCCCCCATAAACGACATACGCAATTCAGAAAACCAGACGGAACGCTCTATTCCGAACAACTGGTTTCCACCGAAGGTTTCTCTGATATTTATTCCCTGGTTTACCATAGCTGGGAGCCAACCAAAGTTTTGGATGTGGAAAAAGCATACAATGTTGCTCCCAAAATTGCTTTGGAGCAGAATATGCAGCACCGCAGCTTTATGGGTTTTGATGTTCAGCCCGAAGATGATTACTTAGCAAGTCGCAAATATATGCTGGTAAACAACGACATCTACATCAGCCTGGCTGCTCCCCGCAAATCCATGAAGGATTATTTTTTCAAAAATTCCGGTGCACACGAAATGATTTTTGTACACAAGGGCGAAGGAACCTTTAAATCGATGTACGGCCAGATCAGGTTTCAGTATGGCGACCATTTGATCGTGCCACGCGGCATAACTTACCAGATGGAATTCGATACCGAAGACAACCGGCTTTTCATCGTTGAATCATTCACGCCGCTGAACTTCCCGAAAAGATATGTAAACAGGGTAGGGCAGTTGCTGGAGCATTCCCCGTTTTGCGAACGCGATATCCGAAAACCTCAGGATATGGAGACCCATGATGAGACCGGAGATTTTCTGATTAAAATCAAACGCGATGACCACATCTGGCCCTATCATTACAAAACCCATCCTTTCGATCTGATTGGCTGGGACGGCTATTTGTACCCTTACGCTTTCTCCATTCATGATTTTGAGCCCATTACCGGCCGGGTCCATCAGCCGCCACCGGTGCATCAAACCTTCGAAACGCCAACTTTTGTGGTTTGTGCTTTTGTGCCGCGGCTTTTCGATTACCACCCTGAATCCATTCCGGCGCCCTACAACCACAGCAATGTGGATTCGGATGAAGTGCTGTATTATGTGGATGGCGAGTTCATGAGCCGGAAGCATGTGGAAAAGGGAATGATCTCGTTGCACCCCACCGGCATTGTCCACGGGCCACACCCGGGCGCAGTTGAAAAGAGCATCGGCAAAAAAGAAACCCTTGAACTGGCTGTGATGGTGGATACATTTAAGCCTTTAAAGCTGACCGAAGATGCATTGAAAATTGAAGACAAAAATTATTATAAATCCTGGATTGAATAAAATCTGCAAATTTTGCGGAGGTTTATTCACAATTCAAAACTTAAAAACAGTATGACGACACAAAATAATGAATTAGATTTCCTGCCCATCAACGGGACGGATTATGTGGAATTTTATGTGGGCAATGCCAAGCAGGTAGCCCACTATTATCAAACAGCATTCGGTTTTCAGCCATTGGCATATGCCGGACTGGAAACCGGTCTGAAAGACCGCAGTTCTTATGTTTTACAGCAGGATAAAATCAGGTTTGTTTTTACAACGGCATTATATCCTGAAAGTGAAATAGCCGGCCATCAGATCAGGCATGGCGATGGTGTAAAAGTGATAGCCCTTTGGGTGGATGATGCCCGCATGTCCTACGAGGAGACTGTTAAGCGCGGTGCCGTTTCTTATTTCGAACCCAGGGTGGATAAAGATGAGCATGGCGAAGTTGTGACTTCAGGAATCCGAACCTATGGCGATACGGTTCACATTTTTGTGGAACGTAAAAACTACAACGGACCCTTCCTGCCGGGGTATGAAAAATGGGAGCCCCGCTATCAACCGAAACCGGTTGGACTGAAATATGTGGATCACATGGTTGGAAATGTGGACTGGGGACAGATGAACAACTGGGTTGATTTTTATGCCAATGTGATGGGTTTCAAGCAAATCATTTCTTTTGATGATAAAGATATTTCCACCGATTTCACTGCCCTGATGAGCAAGGTGATGTCGAATGGAAATGAACGCATTAAATTCCCGATTAACGAACCTGCCAAGGGCAAAAAGAAATCACAGATTGAAGAATACATCGATTTTTATGGTGGTGCCGGTGTTCAGCATGTTGCCATGGCCACCGACGACATTATTGATACCGTTACGAAACTCAGAGACCGCGGCGTTGAATTCTTACGTGTTCCCAACACCTATTATGAAACATTGCTGAGCCGTGTAGGGAGTATCGACGAAAAGGTGAAACAGCTCCAGGACTTAGGCATTCTCGTTGACAGAGATGATGAGGGTTATCTGTTGCAAATTTTCACACGGCCGGTTGAAGACCGTCCGACTGTTTTCTACGAAATCATCCAGCGCAAGGGTGCACGTTCATTCGGCAAAGGAAACTTCAAAGCGCTTTTCGAATCCATCGAACTGGAACAGGAGCGGAGAGGAACACTTTAAATCAATAATATAATTTCAGATATCAGGTAGTTAATTTACAGATGGTTATCAAAGTTATTTGAATCATCAGATCAACTACCTGATTCGTTTTAAGCAAACAAAAATTGAATCATGATAAAAGCAAATAACCCCGACTTAAAAAGCTGGCTGGTAGTGAATAACGACAGCGACTTCCCCATCCAGAATATTCCTTTCGGGATTTTTAAACCCAAAAACAGAACTACACCGAGGGCCGGAACACGCATCGGAAACTTTGTGATCGACCTGAGCGCAATCGCTGAAAAAGGATACCTGCATGAAGAAGGCGTTACAAATCCTGCGGTTTTCAATCAGCCGGTACTCAACGATTTTATCGCCCTCGGAAAACCGGTCTGGCAGGCTGTAAGGGATAAAATTTCGGATATCTTCAATTATGAAAATGAAGAAATCTGGAATACCGAAGATTTCAGGGAAGGTGTTTTTTACCAGGAACATGAAGTTGAAATGCGCATGCCTGTTCACGTTGGGGATTACACCGATTTTTATTCCAGCATCGAACACGCCACCAATGTGGGCAAAATGTTTCGCGATCCGGCCAATGCCTTGCTGCCCAACTGGAAACACATTCCGGTAGGCTATCACGGAAGGGCTTCTTCCATCGTGGTTTCGGGAGCGAACATCCACAGGCCAGTCGGCCAAACCAAAGCCGAAGACCAGGACAAACCTTCGTTTGGTCCTTCACGGTTGGTTGACTTCGAACTTGAGATGGCATTTGTTACCGGCAAAGCTTCAAATCTTGGCGACCGGATTTCAACGCGGGAGGCTGAAGATCACATCTTCGGACTGGTACTTTTCAACGACCTCTCTGCCCGCGACATTCAAAAGTGGGAATATGTGCCACTCGGGCCGTTTCTTTCCAAGAATTTTGCTTCGGTTATTTCACCCTGGATTGTAACCCTGGATGCCTTTGAATCATTCCGGGTAAAAGGCCCCAGGCAGGATCCGGAAGTACTTCCGTATCTGAAAACCGAAGGACCCGCCAATTACGATATCAAACTGGATGTGTTGCTTGAAAACAAGAATTTTGAGCCACACAGGGTTTGCCGTTCCAATTTTAAATACATGTACTGGAACATGTTTCAGCAGCTTGCCCATCAAACCGTAACCGGCTGTAACATCAATGTGGGCGACATGTATGCCTCGGGAACCATCAGTGGCCCAACACCATCGGCTTTCGGATCGATGCTCGAACTTTCGTGGAAAGGGACGAAACCACTGAAAATGCCGGATGGTACAGAACGGAAATTCATCCAGGATGAAGATACCATCATCATGAAAGGGCACGCTGAAAAAGATGGCGTTAGGATAGGTTTTGGGGAATGCAGGACAACAATTCTGCCGGCCAGGGATTTTGAAGGGTAGGTTGGTATGTTTCCGATTACCTAGTATCCCATAACCCAATTCTGACTAACCGCTTTGTAAATTGCTTATTTCATAAAATTATTAAATTTTGTTGCCACGTACTTCAGGGCGTGGCAATGGATCACGGTTTTTTGAATAATGCAGGTTAGGACGATCTGCCGCAGGCATCCCGTCGGGTGAAAATCACACACAGCGTCAAAAACAAACCCGACAATACACAATGCTAAAAAACTTATCTTGCCAGATGGATTCAGAATAAATAGTTTTAGTGGAATGGATATTCCACAAAACTTACAGGCAACCGGGAAAATAGTTTTAGCGGAATGGATATTCCGCCAAACGTTCAGGCAAGTAATTAACAAAAACTATTCAGTTACGATTAACGAATAACCAACAAGAATGGATATTCCGCCAAACCTGCAGGCAACTGGTAAAAACCAATCAACCAATAACAAATAATTCAATAACCATTAACTTAATAACTGATTAACCTTCAACCTTTATGATAAAAAAGATTTCACCAACGGAAATGGCCGGGCCGCATCTGCACAAATTCATTCTTGGGTCGGTGGCCCCGCGGCCGATTGCATTTGCCAGCACCATCGATAAAGACGGAAAACCGAACTTGTCGCCATTCAGTTTTTTTAATGCTTTCGGTGTTAACCCGACAACCCTGATATTTTCGCCTTCACGCCGTGGGCGCGACAATACAACCAAACATACGTATCAAAATGTGAAAGAGGTCCCGGAGGTGGTGATTAACATGGTGAATTACGAGATGGTTCAGCAGGCCAGCCTGGCCAGTACGGAATATCCAAAGGGGGTAAACGAATTCATCAAAGCCGGTTTTACGCCGCTGCCATCAGAAACCATCAGGCCTTTCCGGGTAAAGGAGTCGCCGGTGCAGTTTGAATGCAAGGTGCGGGAATTGATTGAGACCGGTGAGAAGGGAGGTGCCGCCAATCTTGTGATTTGTGAAATCAATATGATTCATTTCCACGAAAATATAATCGGTGAGGATGGCTTTCCTGATCCTGAAAAAATCAGATTGGTGGGAAGGCACGGAGGTAACTATTACACAACGGCCTTTGGTGAAAGCCTGTTTGAAGTTGAAAAGCCGTTGGCAAGGCTGGGTATTGGCATCGACAGCCTGCCTGAAAAGATCAGGTTCAGCAAGGTGCTTACGGGCAATGACCTTGGAAAGTTAGGAAATATTGAAAAGTTACCCGGCCGGGAGCAAATAACTGAGATCGCCCGAAATAAGGCGGTTACCGCACTCCTTGAAGAATTAAGTAACGACCCGATCCATCTCGAAGAAGAGTTACAGTTGCTGGCCAAAAAATGGTTAGAAGCCGGCAGGGGAGAAGAAGCACTGGCCCTGCTCATGATAGAAACAACCAAATGACACATTACGATTTCATCATAGCCGGAGGCGGCGCAGCCGGATTGAGCCTGGCTTACTACCTGAGCAAATCTTCACTTGCTGATAAGAAGGTGCTTATCATCGATAAAGACCGGAAGAATAAAAATGACCGAACCTGGGGATTCTGGCATAATCATGAAACAGCTTTTGATCAAATTGTAAGTTACCGGTTCAGCAAACTGGATTTTTACTCCGGTTTTTTTCAAAAACAAATCCCATTAGATGAGTATCACTATTCCATCATCCAGGGCATTGATTTTTATAATTTTATTAAAGATCACCTGAAAAACCACCCGAATTTTGAATTTAAGTTCGCCCCGGTAAAGCAGTTAACTTCCAAAAGCGATTCTGCAGAAGTTGTTACTGATCAGGGAACATTCACGGCAAACTGGGTTTTTAGCAGCATTTTTGACGAGAAAGAAATTTTAAAGGCGGCAGCTTCAAATCTCTACCTGAGGCAACATTTTAAAGGTTGGGTCATCGAATCCGAAAAACCCGTTTTTAATCCGGTGTCTTTTACGATGTTTGACTTCAGGACACCCCAGGAAGGTATGATGCGTTTTTTTTACATCATTCCGCATTCACCAACCCGTGCGCTTGTGGAATACACGCTGTTTTCGGAGCACCTGCTTGAAAAAGCCCGGTACGACCTGGCCATCAAAGCATATATCCAGAACGTTCTGAATCTTGAAAAATACAAAATTATCGATGAAGAATTTGGGGTAATCCCGATGACCGATTACAGGTTTCCGGCAACCCGGGGCGAGCGTATCTTAAACATCGGATCGCTGGGCGGCAATTCAAAACCCAGTTCGGGATATACTTTCATGCGCATTCAGAAACATGTACAGCAAATTGTTGAGGCGCTTGAAAGCAATAAAAATCCGGTGGTTTCCGGAAATTCCCCACCACGGTACCGGTTTTATGATTCCGTATTGCTCAACATCCTGAAAAACCGCGGTGATCTTGCCGAGAAGCTGTTTTCGTACATGTTTAAAAATAACACGATCCGGCAACTGTTCAACTTTCTCGACGAGCAGGGTGGCCTCCCAAACGACCTGAAAATCATCACATCACTTCCCCCTGGCCCATTCATAAAATCTACAATGCAGTTGTTTTTAAATAAATAGTTTCAAATCCCATCATTCCGGTAAGTGTCCAAAATTAATTCCTTTCAAATCCGGGAAACCCTTTTATATTTGCTCTTGATTAACCTCAAAGTGACAAATGGGCAAAAAGCATAAACATTCAACAGCAGCAGCATCACCGCTATTCTACTTTCTTTTCATTTTTTTGCTGATTATTTTGCCCTTCTTTTATTTTAACGGCATTCCTGACAGGGTTTTGATGCCACGGCTTTTACTGGCAAACCTCAGCCTGATTGCCTTTTTTACAGTGGTCCTGGTTAAACCATTTATGAATATGGATTTGGCTGTACTAAAAAATCCTGTTATCCTATCCATCACAGCACTTGCCATAATTACGCTCCTATCACTCATTTGGGCTGTAAATCCATCGGAAGGGTTATTCGACACCGTAAAATCCTTCACATTCCTGATGATGATTGTTGTCATGATCTCACTGTTTAATAGTATAAAAAATTGGAAGATAAGGATTACCCAGCTTGTCTTAATAACTTCACTGGCAACTTCCATAATTGGCTGGTACCAGTATTTTAATTTTGTTTTACCTTACCCGGATCGCAAAATTGAGGAATTCCCTTCTGTGCTTTATTTGGTGAAAGGCATTATGGCGCATAAAAATCAATTTTCGATTGCGCTTTTGATGTATCTCCCCTTTGTTATTTACGGAACTATTAAACTAAAAGGCCTCTGGAAATTGCTGTCCGTTACGGCACTGATTATGAACCTGTGCCTGATCTTAATCCTGGAAACAAGGTCGGTTTGGGTAGGGTTGGCTGCCGCGAGTGGATTTGTTTTGCTTTCAGCGGTGCTGTATCATAAACCTCTTGGCATCAGCAAAAAAAGGCTTAATGCGATTGTGGCAATCCTGGTAACCGGGATATTATCCACCGGAATACTGTTTTTTGTGGCAATAAACACGCAAGGTTATCTCAACAAGAAATTCCAGACCTTAACCAATCCGGAGCATAATCGCAATATTCACAGGATAAAAGCCTGGTCATTAACTTTGGATATGGCACTTGAAAATCCAGTTACAGGAGTCGGTGCCGGAAACTGGAAAATCGAAGCGCCAAAATATCACCAGGCAGTTAAAGTTAGCAAAAGTGACTTCAACTGGCTGAGGCCACACAACGATTTTTTATGGGTACTTTCTGAAAAGGGTATTTTTGGATTACTGGCGTATGCAGCAGCCTTTATACTGGCATTCATGCAGGTTTTCAAAATCCTTAAAAACCATGAGAACAAAGCTTTAAAGCTGTTTATTTTACTCATAGCAGGCGGCCTGACAGGTTTCATCATGGTATCGATGTTTTCGTTTCCCATGGAGCGAATGCATCATCAGGTTTACCTTGCGATGTATTTTGCCATTATTGTATCAACAACCTCCCGGAATAACCATCCGGAACACCGCCCAGGAAATTTGAAGCGAATTGTCATTACTGCTTTGATTTTAGGAGTTCTTGGAACTGCATATTCCCTTGAAATGATCAGGGTTGAAAAACACATTTTTAAGGCTGATCTGGCACTTCAGCAATCGCACTGGGATGATGTAATCCGGGAAGCCAACGCTGCCAAAAGCATGTTCCGCAACACCGATCACGACAATATTCCTTTTAGCTGGTATCCTGGTATGGCATATTTTAGTAAAGGTGATCTGACCAAATCAGCAAAATTTTATAAGAAAGCACTGGCTCAAAATCCTTACAATCCCGTTGTGCTCAATAATTACGCACAAGTGCTCATCGGACTTTCAGCATATAAAAAGGCCGGGCGGATTTTGAAGAAACTGGTGGAAAGATATGATTACTATCCTGAGGCAATTGTAAATTTGTCAACATGTTATTACCATCTGGGACGGTATCACATGGCATTGGTTACACTGAAAAAGCTAAAATGGAAGGACAAATCACCTCAAATCCGGTCGAACATTAAAGCACTTCGAAAACTTAAAAAAACAGCAGAAACAGCAAATTCAGGATCAGAAAGTTGAAAAATAATTAATTACGATAAAATTTTATTGCAGGTGAATCAGCGAAAAAAAAATAAAGTCAGGAAAAATAAAAAGAGGGCTAAACAGCAAAAAAAGCAGCATACCGGGTTTTATCTGTTCCTGGGAATCCTATTTATCGGGATGCCAATTGTGTACTTTCGATCCGGCCTTGATCCGGCAATCCATCCAAGATTATTGTTTACCTGTTTGGTTTTGATTATTAGTCTTATTGTATTTTTCTGGTTTAAGCGTAAACAGCCGCCTGATACCTCCATTCTGCGCAATCCTGTATTTTATTTTATGGCCGGCTATTTTGTGATTACGGCTTTATCCCCACTTTTTGCCATCAATCCCCGCGAAGGATTTTACGACATAAACAAGTCCTTTGTATTTCTTATGATATCAGGATTGTCGGCTGTTTTGCTTTTCAACACACCGGATTGGCAAAAACGATTACCGGTATTTTTTCTCATTCCGGCTGTTTACCTGCTTGGGGTAGGCATATCAGAATATTACGAGTACGTGCTTTTTGCCGAAACAGAGCGGGATCCGGATAATCTACCCTGGATTTATCAGGTAAGGGGAGCCATGGCACATAAAAACCAGTTTTCCATCGCATTGATGCTGCTGTTGCCATTTTTGGGATATGGAGCCTACAAGCCGGAGAAAGTACCACGTTTCATTTATATCATATTAATTGTTGCCATTTTGTTCGCATTATTAATTCTTGAAACGCGGTCGGTTTGGGTTGGAGTTGCTGTATCCGGAATGCTGGTTTTTGGTTTTCTCATTTTTTATGGAAACCGGTTTGGTATTCCGCAAAAAGCCCGATTAATCACCGGAATATCAGTGGTTGTAGTTTTTACAGGAGCGGGCAGCTTCATTTACTTTACCGAAACCGGGGATAAAGATTCTGTTGTTTACAAAATCAAAAACATCACCAATCCTTCAGAGGAAAATAATGTTCACCGCTATAAAATCTGGCAGCTCACCATGAAAATGATTGGCGAAAAACCTGTCACCGGTGTTGGTGCCGGCAACTGGAAAATCGAATCAAGGCATCATTTCAGCAATTACGATTTCAGAAAACAGGAACTCAACTGGCTAAGGCCGCACAACGATTATTTGTGGATTTTTTCGGAAAAGGGAATTTTTGGTTTCATCGCTTTTCTGGGAATTTTTGTCTGGACAATATTTACGCTGCACCGGATGCTGATCAGAAGCCGTGACCGGGATGAAATCGTATTTCTTTTACTCATACTGTCAGGATTGGTGGGTTATTTAACCGTATCCCTGTTTACTTTTCCGCTGGAACGGATGAATCATCAGATTTACGTGGCACTTATGATTGCTTCGGTTGTGGCAATCTACCATAAGAATTACCCACCTAACAAGCGGCAGGTACCAACAAAAGCACTAACAATTGTGGCTTTTCCAGTACTAATTTTTAGCGTTGTTTATTCCATTTCGGTAATGACAATGGAATCGCGTGTAAAAGAAGCCAGGCACTATCACAGGACTCAGCAGTGGGAAAAACTGCTTGAGATATCTAACACCATTCCACAATCACTGAGAACACTGGATGCCGAAGCCATGCCCATTTCCTGGTACAGCGGGCTGGCAAATTCTAAACTGGAAAAAATCGAGGCATCCAACAAGGCTTATCAAAAAGCTTACCAAGCCCATCCCACGCATGTGCAAGTGCTTAATAATTTGGGGCGTACCTATTTTCAGCTTGGAGAATACAAAAAATCGAGGGATGCTTTCCTGAAAGCGCTGGACATCTTGCCCGATTATTTTGAGTCGCTGGTAAACGTCACATCCTCTTACGTAAAACTTGAAGATTATGAATCAGCAAATACCTATATTCAAAAAATAAAGCCCGGGGATATGAATCCGCAGTTGAGGAGAATGAAAAAAAACATCTTAATAAAAATTCAGGAAGAAAAACAAAGCCAAAAAAACAAATGATTTTTTTAAAATGTTAAAGTAATTAGATTTAGTTATCAGAAAATTTCAAGAGTTTTTAATCGTATAACATTACCTGTCCAAATTATTTTATTTTTGCCAGCGTTTTAACGAAAAACAAATCCAATGAACGAAAAACTTCAGGAACTTACCAATAAAATTTACCAGGAAGGCCTGGATAAAGGAAAAAAAGAAGCCAGTGAGATTGTTGAAAAGGCAAAATCCGAAGCTGATGAAATCCTGAAATCAGCAAAAAAGGAGGCGGAATCGATCACACAAAAGGCCACACAGGATGCTGCCGATATGAAGAAAAATACGGAGTCAGAGCTTTCGCTGTCAACCAAACAGGCCATCACCACAATCAAGCAGCGCATTTCTGAAATCATGGTGGATGAAGCCATAAACGAGGTGATTGAAAAATCGTTTGATGACAAGGATTTCGTTAAGTCGCTCATGCTGAAAATGGCCGAAAACTGGGATAAAATTGAAAAAGAAGGTAAGGATGTGATGTTTTTCCTTTCGGAGAAAGATCACGAAAAACTTGAAGGTTTTCTAAAAAAGAAAGTGGCCGAAAAAATCAAAGGCGGCCTCGAAATTAAATTTGAAGAAGGCATTAAAAGCGGTTTTAAACTTGGCCCCAGGGGAGGTGGTTATAAGTTGAGCTTTACAGATGAGGATTTTGCCAGATTTTTCAAACAATACCTTCGTCCAAGAACCCGTAAATTTTTTGCTGAAGATTAAACGGTATGCTATTTAACCGAAATTACTATTATCTCGTTGCGGGTCTGCCCGATATTTTGCTGGATGAAGGCCGCCAGAAAGCATCCATTGCTTCTTTCAAATACGAATTTGAAAGCAGTCTGCACCCCGATGATTACAAACTTGTAAAGTTTTTATTCCTGAAATACGACAATGCCAATCTGCTGAACCTGCTGATGAAGAAATACAAAAAATTCATCGACTTCGGCAATTATTCCAAAGACAGCATGGAAGACGAGATCAAGACTCCTGAAGACAGGTTGCTTCCATATCTCACAAATTTTATTGTCAAGTTCAAATCTGGCGAAAAAGAAAATCCAGCAACATCGTGGGAAACGGTATTGGATAATGACTTTTTCGAATACCTGCTCCGCACCGAAAACCAATTTCTCAGGGAGTGGTTCGAATTTAAAATGAACATTCAGAACATTACCACCGCACTGGCCTGCAGAGATCACGACATTTCTCCTGAAAATGAAGTTATCGGAGACAATCTGGTAACCAGCCAGATCAAACGGAGTTCTGCCAATGATTTTGGCCTGGCGCAGGAATTCCCGGAAATCGAAAAAATCCTATCGGCCTGGGAAACCAGCGGCACACTCACCGAACGCGAAAGAGTCGTCGATCTGCTGAAATGGGAGTGGATAGACGACCGTGTTTTCTTTCACTACTTTACCGTAGAGCGATTGCTGGGATTTCTTCTGCAACTTGAAATGGTGGAGCGCTGGATGAAACTGGATGAAAAAACCGGTAGGAAAATGTTTGAAAAACTGCTGGAAAAGCTAAATGAAAGTTTCGAGCTTCCTGAAGAATTTAATCTACAGCATGTTAAACGTAAATAATTCGTATCATGAAAAAAATCAAATCATTATTTCTGGCTGTCGTTTTTCTGTTTGCTGTTATGTCGCAGCAGAGTTGTATTGGCTCTTTCCAACTGACCAACAAC
The DNA here is from genome assembly GCA_018400545.1 of Bacteroidales bacterium. The sequence continues at coordinate 13,935 of JAGYLT010000001.1, read as the reverse complement.
CTCTACAACTGGAACAAAAATGAAATTGGGGGCAAATGGGGTTCCGAACTGGTATTCCTGGCCTTTATCATAATCCCCGTTTATTCCGTCACCCTCCTTGCGGATGGCATTGTACTGAATTCCATCGAATTCTGGACCGGAAATAACCCGCTTGCAATGCAGGACGGTGAAAAAGAAACCCAAATTGTTCAGAATGGCGAAGATACCTACCAGTTAACAGCTCAAAAAAATAAAGTCCATGTAGAAAAAATAGCCGGTAAAAACTCCGGTGATGAAGGTGAATTCATCTGGAACGAGGATTCGCAAAACTGGATATGGAAAGGCGAAGGACAGCAATTTGAGCTGAAGGAATAAAAAAACTTTCCGGTCATCCGGAGATTATAAACAGATAAACATCTAAAATTCAATACATGACTAAAGGCGTAGTAGCAGGAATTATTTCAAATCTTGTGATCGTAGAGGTCGACGGGCCGGTTTCACAAAACGAAATATGTTACATCAAACTAGGCGAAACCAGGCTGATGGCTGAGGTGATCAAAGTCATGGGCGAAAATGCCTATGTTCAGGTTTTTGAAAGCACGCGAAACCTTCGAATCGGCGATACCGTGGAGTTTGCAGGACACATGCTCGAGGCAACTCTTGGCCCGGGCATCCTTTCGAAGAACTTTGATGGCCTGCAGAATGACCTCAACAAAATGAAGGATGTATTCCTCAAACGTGGTGAATACACCAATCCACTGGAAGATGATAAAAAATGGGACTTCAAGCCGGTCGCTAAGGCCGGTGACCTGGTTGAGGCTGGCTCATGGCTGGGCGAGGTGAAGGAAAACTGGATTCCGCACAAAATTATGGTACCCTTCAAATTTAAGGGAAAATTCACCGTAAAAGATGTGGCTAAAGAAGGTTCATACACCATCCATGATACCATCGCCACCGTTAAAGATTCTCACGATAAGGAGTATAAAATTACTATGGTTCAAAAGTGGCCGGTAAAAGTGGCGATAAGAGCCTATAAAGAAAAACCACGTCCGTTTAGAATGATGGAAACCGGTATCCGCTGCATTGATTCTCTCAATCCGATTGTGGAGGGAGGAACAGGATTTACACCCGGGCCTTTCGGAACCGGAAAAACGGTGCTTCAGCATGCCCTTTCAAAACATGCCGAAGCCGACATGATTATTGTTGCGGCGTGTGGTGAGCGTGCGAATGAGGTGGTTGAGATTTTCACAGAATTCCCCGAACTGGAAGACCCGCGGACGGGACGGAAACTGATGGAACGGACCACCATCATTGCCAACACCTCCAACATGCCGGTGGCTGCGCGTGAAGCCTCCGTTTACACAGCCATGACGCTGGCCGAATATTACCGCTCGATGGGCCTGAAAATATTGATGCTTGCCGACTCCACATCCAGGTGGGCGCAGGCATTGCGTGAGATGTCCAACAGGATGGAGGAACTCCCGGGTCAGGATGCATATCCGATGGACCTCCCGGCGATTATCTCGAGCTTTTATGCAAGGGCCGGATTTGTTTACCTGCCTAACGGCGGGACCGGAAGCATTACCTTTATAGGAGCTGTGTCGCCTGCCGGTGGTAACCTCAAGGAACCTGTTACCGAATCTACCAAAAAGGCGGCAAGGTGTTTCTATGCGCTTTCGCAGCAGCGCGCCGACAGCAAGCGCTACCCGGCTGTTGACCCCATCGAGTCGTACTCGAAATACCTGGAGTATGATGAATTTATCGAATACCTGAGCGAAAATGTTTCCGGTGAATGGTTCGATCAGCTTCAGTTTGCCAGGAACCTGCTCATCCGTGGTAAGGAAGCATCAGAACAGATCAACATCCTTGGTGACGATGGTGTTCCGGTGGATTACCATGTCAGGTTCTGGAAAGCAGAGGTTTTTGATTTTGTAATCCTCCAGCAGGATGCTTTCGATAAAGTGGATTCCTCAACGCCCATAGCAAGGCAAAAATACATGATGGATATGATCATCGATATTGTAAAAGATGATTTTGATTTTGAAAATTTTGAGGAAGTCAATGCTTATTTCAGGAATATGATCAACCTGCTGAAGCAGATGAATTATTCAGAATTTGAGTCCGATGAATTTAAGGGATTTGAAAAAGATTTGAAAGAATTATTGGAAAAGCGCAAGGTTGCCGAACCTGCATAAACCATAGTTAACTGATAAACAACGAATTTATGGAAACTAAGGCATTTCAGAAAATATATACAAAAATCGACCAGATTACCAAGGCAACCTTTTCTTTAAAAGCGAAAGGGATCGGGTATGATGAACTGGCCCTTGTGAACGGCAAACTGGCACAGGTGGTTAAAATACTCGGCGAAGACGTAACACTTCAGGTTTTCGGGGGCACTGAGGGCATCCCAACAAATGCTGAGGTAACCTTCCTCGGAAAGGCGCCAACACTGAATGTGAGCGACGACCTTGCAGGCCGGTTTTTTAATGCTTATGGCGATCCCATCGACGGAGGACCAAAAGTGGAAGGCCGCGAGGTAGAGATCGGTGGCCCATCGGTTAACCCGGTACAACGTAAAAAGCCCAGCAACATGATCTTTACCGGAATCGCCGGCATCGACATGAACAACTCACTGGTTACCGGGCAGAAAATCCCATTCTTTGCCGACCCCGACCAGCCCTTCAATGTGGTGATGGCCATGGTGGCACTGCGCGCTAAAGCAGATAAGATTATCCTTGGCGGGATGGGATTGACCAACGACGATTACCTGTTTTATAAAAATGTATTCGATAACGCCGGTGCCCTCGACCGCATCATCAGTTTTGTAAACACCACGGATGATCCACCGGTTGAACGCCTGCTGATTCCGGATATGGCGTTAACAGCGGCCGAGTATTTCGCTGTGGAGAAAAATGAAACCGTATTGGTACTCCTCACCGATATGACGCTTTTTGCTGATGCGCTCGCCATTGTATCCAACAGGATGGACCAGATTCCGTCGAAGGATAGTATGCCTGGATCGCTCTACAGTGATCTGGCGCGGATTTACGAAAAAGCCGTGCAGTTTCCGGCCGGTGGCTCCATCACCATCATTGCGGTTACCACACTTTCCGGTGGCGACATTACCCATGCCATTCCGGATAACACAGGTTACATCACCGAAGGTCAGCTTTACCTCAGGCGCGATACCGATATTGCTAAAGTGATTGTTGACCCGTTCAGGAGTCTTTCACGATTGAAGCAGAATGTGATTGGAAAAGATACGCGTGAAGACCACGCACAGGTGATGAACGGAGCCATTAAGCTTTATGCCGAAGCTGCCAATGCCAAAACAAAGCTGGAAAATGGTTTTGACCTGACCGATTTTGATGAGCGTGCACTGAATTTTGCAAAAGCATATTCAAACGATCTTTTGGCCATTGATGTTAATCTGGGAGCAGATGAAATGCTCAACAGCACATGGAATCTGTTTGCGAAATACTTCTCAAAAGAAGAAGTAGGGATCAAAAAAGAAATCTCCGACAAATACTGGCCGAAGGAAGATTAGATTAATACAATAACCGAATACTGACCATACTTAAAATCATTTATGGCAATAAAATTTCATTATAATAAAACCTCACTTCAGCACCTCAACAAGCAGTTGAAGATCAGGCAAAATGCGCTTCCTACGCTGAAAAATAAGGAATCTGCATTGCGTATTGAGGTGAAGAAAGCCAAAAATGAGGCTGCCAGGCTAAACAAGGAACTCGAACAAAAAAAGGAGGAAAGCCACGAGCTTTTTCGCCTTTGGAGCGAATTTGACCCCAGTCTGGTTTCGATAAAGGATGTGAAATTATCGGTTAAAAAAATTGCCGGTGTAAAAACACCGGTTCTGGATAATGTAGAATTTGAAATTAAAAAGTTCAGCCTGTTTAACAGTCCGTCATGGTTTCTCGATGGTATCGAACTGATTAAAAAGCTTGCAAAGATTGGCCTGGAAAGGGATGTTTTTGTAAGGAAGATGGATATGCTGGATTTTGCAAGAAAGAAAACCACACAAAAAGTTAACCTTTACGAAAAGGTGCAAATTCCGGGTTATGAAGAAGCGATACTAAAGATCAAAAGGTTTATGGAAGATGAGGAAAACCTGTCGAAAGCTGCACAAAAAATTGTAAAAAGCAGGCTTGAAGAAAAAGAAAGGGAGGTAGCATCATGATTCTTCCCATGAAAAAATATTCCATGCTGATCCATCACAGGGACTTTCATAAATTCCTGAAATCCCTTCAGAGTTTGGGAGTGGTGGATGTGGTGGACCGCGGCATCGAACCGGATGAAGATACCAATTGTGAAATTCAGCGTGTCCAGCAGTTCGATCAGGTGATCAAATACCTGAAATCGCGCGAGCAGAAAGACACCCCCGCCGAAACCAACCTGATGCCGGGAAAGATACTTAAAATCGTGCTCCAGACCCAGGCGGAACTGGATGACCTCCGTCAAAAGATCGCCATACTCGAAAAGCATTACATTGTGCTTAGGCCCTGGGGAAATTTTTCTCCGGATAGCTTAAAAAAGCTTGAAGAACATGGCTTAAAGCTTCGGTTTTTCAGCGTTTCTCATCATCGCTTCAATCCTGAATGGATGGAAGAATATAACCTTGAGGTCATCGATGAAAGGGAAGGAGAAACATTTTTTGTTATCGTACAAACCGATGAGGAGGAAATCAAAATCGATGCTGACGAGGTGAGAGCGCCAGACCGACCTGCTGGAGAAGTTAAGAAAGAGATCGATGAATTGAGGGGCAAAATAGAATCCACCGAGAACTTTTTCAGAGAGCACGCCAAAGCCTATTTGCCTAAGCTGATCAAGGCCAAAACCGAAACCGAAAACAGGATTTCATTCGATAATGTTAAACAGAACGCTGAAAACGGCGTAGAGGACAGCCTGAGAATTATCGAAGGATGGGTTCCAAAAATGAAAATGGATCAGACCAATGAATTTCTGGACAAAGAGGGGATTTTTTATATAGTTGACAATCCTAAAAAAGGTGAAAAAGTACCAGTACTGCTAAAGAACGACAGGTTTAGCAAACTTTTTGAACCCATCTCCAAACTTTATGCCTTGCCTGCTTATACTGAGCTTGACCTCACGCCTTTCTTTGCTCCGTTCTTTATGTTGTTTTTTGGTTTTTGCCTTGGTGACGCAGGATATGGCTTGCTGTTCCTTATCGGGACAATCATACTAAAGCCAAGATTCAGCAAAGAATTTCATCCGATCATATCTTTGATCCAATGGCTTGGTGGAGCTACCGTTTTATTTGGTATCCTTACAGGTACATTCTTTGGAATTAACGTGATTGATCTCATTGACCAGGGAAAACTGCAGGGATTGTCAAACCTGCGCGCCTATATGCTTGACCCGGACCGGATGTTCAATGCTGCGCTTATACTGGGGGGCGTGCAGATTGTTTATGGTATGGTGATTAAAACTGCTAATCTGATAAGGCAATACGGCCTAAGAAGTGCACTTGATACCATTGGCTGGATTTTGCTGATCGTCGGCGGTATTATTCTTTATGCGCTCCGCAACGAAAATAACCAGGATCTGATCACCATATTATTTTATATACTCTTAGGTATTTCCGGTATTCTCATTCTGTTTTTAAATACACCTGGTAAAAATATCTTTTTCAATTTTGGCGTGGGACTTTGGAATGTTTATAACAGTGCTTCCGGATTGCTGGGCGATCTGCTCTCTTACATCCGGCTTTTTGCACTCGGTGTTTCGAGCGCCATACTTGGATATGTTTTTAATGTGTTGGCTTTGGAAATGAGTGGTTCAACGCCCATTGTGAGTCAGATCATATTTTTACTTATCATACTTGTCGGACATGGACTGAATATCTTTATGGCCTCCATCGGAGCCTTTGTCCACCCCATGCGCCTGACATTTCTTGAATTTTATAAAAATGCCGGGTTCACTGGCGGAGGAAAAGCTTACAACCCTTTTACAAAGAAATAGAAACAAAACAACAATTAACAGGAATACATTATTTTAAAAATTAAGGAGAAAACTTATGACAGTAGCATTGGTATTGGCCTACGTTGGGCTCGCATTAATGATAGCGCTGGCAGGAATTGGCAGTGCGTACGGTGTTTCCATGGGTGGAAATGCAGCTATCGGCGCCTTAAAGAAAAATGACGAAGCATTCGGTACTTTTATGATCCTGAGTGCTTTGCCAGGAACTCAGGGACTTTATGGTTTTGCCCTTTTCTTTTTGGTCAACAATTCCGGTATCATCACACCTGATATTACGATGCTGAACGGTGCCGCTATTTTTGGTTCAGGTTTGGCACTCGGCCTGGTAGCCCTACTATCAGGTATCAAGCAGGGCAGTATCTGCGCAAACGGCATCGCCGCCATTGGATCGGGACATGACGTTTTTGGTAAAACCATGATCCTGGCCGTTTTCCCTGAATTGTATGCGATTGTTGCTTTTGCTGCAACATTCCTTATTTATACAGGACTCATATAACGTCTGAAAGAGCGTCCTGTTTTTTAGAAATAACTTGTCCTGGTCATTCATTGATTAAGACGAATTATTATGGCATTCCGGAGATTTCTGAATACAGAACGCTTATTATTGTATCCGGGCATTGCATGCATGCTGCTGATAATAACCTGTTTGGCCGGTACATTAAAACTTTTCAGGATTTTATATTGTTGATTACCAGGTTTTTATTCGAAAACTAAAGTGCGCGGTAATTAATTCTGATAAATTTAGAAACCGTGCTGGAGTTCATTAATTTATGAGGGGGGGCTTCCCATTATTATTGGATATTCCAGAATGCCTTCGCCAGGCTTTCGGTGATATCGCCGGCAATGAGCGATTCCTGTGCTATTCGTCTTGTGGCGATATCCCCGGCAAGGCCATGTAAATAAACACCAAGTATGGCCGCTTCTTTGGGATGATATTTCTGCGCAAGCAACCCCAGAATAATTCCGGTTAAAACATCTCCGCTGCCTCCCGTAGCCATGCCCGGATTTCCGGTACTGTTGAAAAATGATTCTCCGGATGGCGTGGTGATGCAAGTATGTGCACCTTTCAGCACAACATAGGCACTGTATTTTCTGGAGAATTCCCGCTGTATTTCATGGCGCTGAAAATTGTTTGACGGTTTGCCGGCAAGCCGTTCAAACTCTTTGGGATGCGGTGTGAAAATGCTGCCTTTTGGAATAAAAGATACCCATGTTTTATTTTCACCCAGGATATTGATCGCATCCGCATCAAATAACATGGGTACCTGCGCATTTTGGATGAGGAGTTTCAGCGCATTTTGGGTCTGTTTCTGTGTTCCCAAACCCGGCCCAATTCCGATGGCATTATAAATCCCAAGTTCAGGAGGTTTCGAAAAAACTTCCTCATGCTCATCAATGCTCACCATGCTTTCAGGAATTGCAGCAGGAAGTATGTGATGGCCTGACTTAGGCACATGTGTTGTCACTAATCCGGCACCTGCTCTGAGTGCTGCCTTCGCTGACATAACAGCGGCACCCATTTTGCCATATCCGCCCGCAATGAGCAGGGCATGCCCAAAAGTTCCTTTATGCGCAAATTTGTTTCTCGGTTTCAGCAGTTGTATCGCATCTTCGTTTGTAACAATGTGATTTCTAACATCCACACTTTCAATGAAATTCTCCATCAGTCCAATGGTTAGTATATGCCATTCACCAACAAACTGATCATTTTCAGGATAAAGGAATGCAAGTTTTGGTAACTGAAAAGTGAGCGTGTAATCGGCTTCGACAATTGCGCCGTTTTTATCGTTGGATGTTTCGTCGCTGAAGAGCCCCGAAGGTGTATCGATGGCAATGGTAATTGCACCACTGTTATTTATTTTTTCGATGAGTTTTGCCACAAAGCCTGTCACCGGGCGGCTTAACCCCGAGCCGAAGATGGCATCAATCACCAGGTCGTTGGGAGTAATACCCGGCAAGGGATCACCATCCCGGATTTCTGAAACTTCTATGTGTTCAGGTTCCTGAAGTCGCTTAAGATTGGTGTTGAAATCATCGGAGCCCTTTTCTGTAAATCTCACGATAAAAACCTTAACGTCATAGTCTTTTTTGGCAAGCAATCGCGCAACCACCAAACCGTCACCGCCATTGTTGCCCGGGCCACAGAATATCTTTACGGGCTGCTTGTTGTCAGTTTTTTTTCTAATCCATCTGAAACACTGTTTTGCTGCGCGTTCCATCAGGTCGATGGATTTTATGGGTTCATTTTTGATGGTGTAAGCATCGGCTTCTCTTATTTTTTCTACCGGTAGAATTTTCATGATGTTTTGTTTTTTTGGTAAAATTACGAAAAAGAGATCGCTTTAAAAGCAAAAGCCAACCATAAATTAGATTGGCTTTTTGGAATATTGTAGAGAAAGTTGGCAGTAGGCAGTTGGCAAGTTGGTAAGTTGGCAGAAGGCATTAAGCAGTTGATAATTGCTGAGGACTGGCCATCGCCGACTGCCCTCTCAATTACCTGTCAACCGGGAATGGTTCATGCTGCGGGAATGTTCGTGGATTTTCTTTGATTTGCTCCATAATCACTTCCACAGCTTTCATCAATTGCGTGTCGTAGCCTTCGGCCATTTTTTTCGAATCGATATCGATAATAATGTCTGGTGTTACACCTTCATTTTCCACTACCCATTCGCCTTTGGCATTGTAAATCCGGTAATCCGGTGCTGTGAGGCCGCCGCCGTCAATCAGATCGATAAACATGGAAACGCCTACGAGTCCGCCCCATGTACGGGTACCAATAATCGGCCCCATGCCATTCCAGCGAAATTCATAAGGCAGCTCATCGCCACCCGAGCCGGCATAACGGTTAGTAAGACATGCCATGTGTGCATCCACGGCCAGCGCCGGGATCATCTGATCAGCAGAGTAGCGGCGTGTCCAATAGCCGTGTGGCTTTTTCAACAGGCGTTGCAGGAAAATTTCCGGATCGAGCCCACCGCCATTAAAGCGGCCATCCACAATGAAGCCTTCCTTTTTGGTTTGTGAATAAAAATACCTCGGGAAGTCAGTTGCCGATCCGTTGTAAGTATCCGGCAGGTAAACATACCCGATTTTGCCGTCGGATGCTTCCTCAACGGTTTTGCGGTTCCATTCCAGCCAGTCCATGTAGCGCATGGCTGACTCACTGCGTGCAGGTTTCACTGTGACTTCACGCGCACCATCAAGGTTTGGCTCACTGTTTACGAGCAACGTTACCTGCTCACCGGCCATGTCGATAAAATAGCTGTAGAAATTCCGGTCGGTTGAAATCTCCTTTCCATTTACCCGGAGCATATAGTCACCCTCGTTTACATCCACTCCTGGCTTAGCCAGTGGCGGGTAAACACCTCTCGACCAATCGTTTTCCTTAAATATTTTGGTGATTTGGAATCGTTTACTTTTTTCATCAACCTTAAAATTGATACCCAGCATACCCACATTTACGGATTCAGCATCGCGCTGATAATCGCCACCATAAATGTAGGTGTGTGATGTGTTAAGTTCCCCGATGAGTTCCCCGATAATGTATCGTACATCCTGCCTGCACGAAGCCCTGCCGATGAGCGCACCATATTTTTCTTTCAGCGCATCCCAGTCCTGACCATGCATTCCGGCTTCGTAATAATAATCGCGTTCCATGCGCCAGGCTTCGCTATAAATCTGGTGCCATTCGGCCATAGGATTAAACCACATTTTCAGTCCGGAAAGCTTCAACTTAGTAGCTTGCTCAGCCTGATTAGCCGCTTTTGAAATGGAAATATCGTTCCCTTTCTTCCAGATCAGATATTCGCCATCTGACGAAAGTTTATAGGAGTTGATATCCTCGATAACCTTAGATTCTTTTTCCGATTCAAAATCATAAGCATACAGGTTCATGGCATTTACCGCCCGGTATTCAAATTTGTTAAAATCACCTTTTTCGGCATTCATAAAATAGAGTGAAGTCGCGTTAGCAGACAGGTTTCTGTAGTTACCGCGCTTTAGAGGCAGCGGCTCAACACGTTCAGCAATGTTTTCAAAATCAATTTCTACATGATCGCCGGATTCTTCAACTATTTCTTTTGGGTTTACTTCGTCATTTTTGAAGGGTAGGATAGAAGGCCCGCCCTTTTCGAGTGTGATCGCATAAATACCGGCCACATCCTTGTAAACCATTTCCCACTCCAGGTCGCAGTATGTTGGGCTAAATCTTCTGTTGGAGACGTAAATAATGTGTTTTCCATCGGTTGTGAACACCGGACTGAAATCATGGAAAAGCCCGTTGCTGATGTAATGGATTTCTTTGTCTTCCAGTCCGTAAACATAAAGCTGGTACACAAAATCCGCATTCATTTTTGAGTAAACGATAAACCGGCTGTCGGGCGACCAGGAATAATCATAGATGGGTTTTTTGGTGAGCGACACATCCACGTTTTCGTATTCAGCCTTATCCACTTTCGTTACTTTTTTGGAATCCACATCCAAAATGTAGAGGGTGAGTGTATTATCGGTGAAAGCCAATTTTTTGCTGTTTGGCGACCATTTGAGACTATGCCGGAATCCATCTTTAAAATCTGTTAGTTTCACAGCTTCTTCACGTCCTTTGTTATCCGTAATATAAATCTGATATTCTCCGGTTTTATCTGAAATGTAGGCGATATGCTCACCATCGGGCGACCATGTGGCAAACCTGTCGCGGGCACCGCAATTCTGGGTCAGATTGTACGTGGGCCCATTTTCCGCCGGGACCGAGAACAACTCCCCGCGTGCCACAACCACAGCCCGTTTTCCGCCCGGTGCAACATCATAACCATGTATTTCTTCGGAAACATCCTTCATGTACGAACGCGTTTCTTCCATGTCCACCTTTATTTCAACAGGTATTTCCCTGCTGTTGCCAGTGGCAGGATCGAGTAACCAGATATTTCCACCCTGTTCATAAACAATGGATTTATTGTCGTTTCCGGGGTAACGGGCATCCCATTCGGCATGATCCGTTACTTTTTCGGTTTGCCCGTTCAGGGTATTGTAGGCGAAAATATTTAGTACACGGTCGCGGTCGGAAGTGAAATAGATTTTATCACCAATCCACATGGGAAAACGGTCGGTGCCTTCAAAATCCGTGATGTTTTGCTCTTCATCGGTTTCGAAGTCGTAGATGTAAACCTCCTGGGCCAGTCCGCCCACGTATCGCTTCCAGGTGCGATTTTCGCGTGAGACTTTGTTGTAGGCAATTTTGCTGCCATCCGGCGAAAAACTTCCCTGTGCAGCATCGTACATGATGAGTTCCTCGATGCCCGTTCCGTCCGGTGATATCAGAAACAGCTTTGTGTATCTCGTGGTGCTGTTTCTTCCCGATGAAAAAATGATCTTGTTTTTCTCCGGATGCCAGCCTACCACCTGGTCGTAGCCCGGATGATAAGTTACCCGTTTGATGTTGCCACCATTGGCATTCATCACATACACATCCGCGTTGCCGTCGTACTCGCCGGTGAAAGCGATGGTTCGGCCATCGGGCGAAAATTCCGGGTGACGTTCCTGGCCGTCGTGAAAAGTGAGCCTTTGGGCTACGCCGCCATCGACGGACGATTTCCAGATATCCTCGCCGGCAACAAATACCACGGTATTATCGTGCACATCAGGGAAACGGAGGATTGGGGTTTGTGCAATTGTTGTAAAAGAAATCAATAGGGCCGCAATCAATGCGAAGCCCGTCATTTGTTTTTTGTTTTTGTGGTTCATTTTGGTTTGTTTTAAAAATTAAAAACTAATCGGCTAATTTATGTTGCCTGGATTATCTTATCAATCTCGCACAGGACATCCGTCAATTCGGGTTCATCGCTACCAATTATCCTTTTTTCTATGTGCTTATCGATTGATTCGAATGAAAGAATGGATTCTTCAGTATGATGAAGATCCAATTCGATATTTCTTATGCCTTTCTTAAGATCATTAATTTTAAAATGTAACATGGCTGATACCAGGTCATCATGCTTTCCTTTATACAATTTAAGTAGTTGTTTGATCTTATTCTTGTTATTATCCTGAATTTCCAATGTTATCATTACGTGCAATTTTGAGTTGATTACAAATATTAATCTAAGCAAAAGTAATCAAAATCACATCCTGATTCAAGACAAATAATTCATAATTCGTTTGTTTATTTCTGATATTCAGAGAGATTAATCATCAAAATCATAGCCCATTTTTTTCCCTTTCTTGATGGCCGGGACGCCTTCCTTCATCCAAACCGGTTCCGGGGCGCCTTTCAGATAATGATCGAAAAACTGGTACATCCGGATATCCAGATCCATGCGGTTTGGCCATTTGGTGAGGTTGTGCTCTTCGTTGTTGTATGTGAGCATCCAGGAAGGTTTATTCAGCCTGCGCATGGCCACAAACAATTCGATGCCCTGATACCACGGTACTGCGCCATCGTTGTCGTTGTGCATGATCAGGAGCGGGGTTTCGATCTTATCGGCATAAAACAAGGGTGAATTTTCGATGTAATGCAGGGGTTTTTCCCACAGCGTTCCACCTATCCGGCTTTGTGTTTTTTCGTACTGGAACATCCGGCTCATGCCACTTCCCCAGCGGATGCCTCCATAAGCGCTGGTCATGTTGCTAACTGGTGCTCCGGCCATGGCAGCCTTGTAAATGTTGGTTTGTGTTACGAGATAAGCCACCTGGTAGCCACCCCAGCTTTGCCCCTGAATGCCCATATTTTCTTTGTCTATAAACGGAAATTTCTCCGTCATTGCGAGTGTGCCGCTCACCACGGCGCGCAAAGCACTTTGGCCGGGATAGCCCTCGAAATAGGGGATGTCAGGTACAAAAACCACATAGCCGTTGCTTACACAATAGGATGGATTGATGATGGAACGGCTGGGCGATAAATGTCTGAAATTATGAAGACCACGTGAGGAACGCTCATAAAAATAAACCAGCATAGGGTATTTCTTTTTGGGATCGAGGATCTCCGGCGTGTAAAGCAAACCGTCGAGTTCTTCACCATCTGAAGAAGTCCAGTTGACCAGTTGCACATCGCCCCAAAAGAAATCATCGCGTTGCCTGTCGAGGTTGGTGATTTGCACCGGAGCAGCAAATCCGGTGTTGCTCCAGTACAGATCCGGATAGCGATCAAAGGCTTCCTTTTGCCAGATCAACTTATCAGCATCATCGGCTTTTTGCAACCTCAAAAAATGAAAATCATCCATAATGAGCTTTACAGGCTGAGCGGCTTTTTTGTATCCTGATCTGAAGTATCCGGTCGCTTTGGTTTTATCATCAAAAGCATAAAGCATCATTTCCTTTTCCACAAACGGTGTTTCCTTATCAAGTTTTTGATACCTGAACCGGATTTCATTTCCGCGTCCGTATCCTCCTGTTACGCGGAAAGGTTTTTCATTTCCTTTTGGATCAAATTTCCAGATGTCGTATTTATCGTATATTAATACATATTTTTCATTTTCAGTCCATCCGGCAATCCCATAGTTTCCGGGCAGTTGTGGAATATCATTCAACTCATAATAAAAATTGTAAGGTAAATCTTTGGTGAGCGAAACATTGTTTCCGTTTTCCACATTGGTGGCATACCAGGATGAGTCAGCAGTAAAATACCAAAGCAAATATTTGCCGGTGGGAGAGAGGTATGCCGATGACTGATGCTTGTCAAGGAGTTTTTTTCTTTCACCGGAATTTACATCTACAGCGTAGTAATCCTTGTAGGTATCGTCCCAGGAAATCAACTGGCTGTATGGCTTAAAGGTATGTCCGAGTGCCATATCGGAATTGCCGTGATCGTACAACCTGACCTCTTCAACATCTTCATCCGCCAATTGAATCATATCATCCCTTTTCGGAAAATAAACCGCAAGGTAACTTCTTTTCTGTTCTTTTTTCAGGCGTTTTTTCTGGTGTGGCTGAATGAGCGGGTCT